>JANQER010000271.1 GCA_028278255.1 Elusimicrobiota bacterium
TTGGAGCTGGAAGAAACATAATTTTTGTGTTGACGAATGTCAATAAAAAAACTATCATTATAAAGCTTTCTTACCAATTTGTTCCTGTCGCTCAATCAAACAATCGTCAGGTGATATGTTTAGGAAGAAAAAAAGCAGTTAAATTTTGACTATAAGCAGGTGTTTTTATGTTCAGCCCGATCCACAGACTGTTCAAATTTGTGAAAGAAGCCTATGAAGAGCTTAAAAAAGTGACATGGTTGTCACGCACACAAATGATTGCTTCCACATGGTTGGTGATATTGCTGGTGATCATATTCGCTATTTACGTGGGGGTTGTTGATTTTGTTATAGGCAAAACATTGGGGTTATTGATCTAGTTATCATTTAAGTCATAAGTCTCTATTTCGTATTTTGGTTATTGGAATTTGTTTGTATCTTGGAATTTGCTTATTCCCGGTTTATCCGGACTAGGGGGTTGACAGAATGGCACTCGGCTGGTACGTTATTCACACATATTCAGGGCATGAAGACAAGGTTAAGTCTTCAATTGAAAAAACCATAGACACCCAGTCACTGGGAGAATCTATCGGTAAACTGGTGATACCAACTGAAGAAGTGGTTGAACTTCGGCGTAACAAAAAGCAGATTAAGAAGCGCAAATTTTTTCCTGGATATGTTTTAATCAATATGGATGTGAATAACAACACCTATTGGCTTGTCCGGAACACCCCGGGCGTGACCGGGTTTTTGGGCGGGGTCAAGCCCACGCCTTTGCCGGAAACGGAAGTGGATCAACTCATTAAGTTGAGTGAAGCGCCTCCTGCGGCCAAGCCAAGACCTGCTGTCTTGTTTGAGAAAGGTGAGAATGTGCGTATCAATGACGGGCCGTTCCGTCACTTTGTCGGCGTTGTGGAAGAAGTGAATGAAGACCGTGCAAAACTCAAGGTCACAGTGTCCATCTTCGGCCGCGCCACACCGGTTGAACTTGACTATTTACAAGTAGAAAAAGTATAAGATAAGGCAGCTACTTAAGTAACCACAGATGAACACGGATAGCCACGGTAAAAACAAAAATATTATGGTTTTAATAAATTAAAAAATGTTTATCAAATGATTGACAGTGTTCATCCGTGTTTATCCGTGATTGCCTGAGTAGTTGCATTTTTAGAAAGGAAGATAATTATGCCGCCAAAGAAAAAAGTAAAAACAGAGATAAAGCTTCAAATACCAGCAGGAGCTGCGAATCCTGCGCCGCCAGTGGGCCCGGCTTTGGGTCAGCATGGCGTGAATATTATGGATTTTTGTAAACAGTTCAATGAACGGACAAAAACAATGGAGCAGGGTATGACCATCCCAGCGGTTATCACTGTTTTTGAAGATCGTTCTTTTACGTTTATCACCAAAAAGCCGCCTGTGTCTGCTTTGATCAAAAAGGCTGCGGGCTTGGCAAAGGCCAGCTCCAGCCCCAAGAAAGACAAGGTGGGAAATTTAAATCGGGCGCAGTTGGAAGAGGTGGCTCGTACGAAAATGTCTGATTTGAATGCCAATAGTTTGGATGCTGCTGTTGAAATGGTCAAAGGAACTGCCAGAAGCATGGGGATCACCACAAAAGAGAAATAAAAATAATTGTCATAGGGGCGGGCCTCCCTTCCTACAAACAGGGACCATGTTTAGCAACATGGTTGCGCAAGCCCTATCAAAGGAGTTTTTTGTGAGCCGACGGACTTTGGAATTGAAAAAAACAGTTGATAAAACAAAAAAATACAATTTAGGTGAAGCAGTGGCTATCATCAAAAAATCAGCCAATGCCAAATTTGATGAAACTGTTGAAATACATGTGCGTTTAGGTGTGGATCCCAGGAAATCCGACCAGAATGTGCGCGGCACCGTGTCTTTGCCTCATGGAACCGGCAAATCCAAAAAAGTGATTGTCTTGGCCAAAGGAGAAAAAGTCAAAGAAGCTGAATCAGCAGGCGCTGATGAGGCGGGTGATGCGGATATTATTGCTAAAATTTCACAAGGGTGGCTTGATTTTGACGTACTGGTGGCCACACCTGATGCCATGAGAGATTTGACAAAACTTGCGAAGACTCTTGGTCCGAAAGGGCTTATGCCCAATCCCAAATCAGGCACCGTGACTTTTGATGTGGCCAAAACAGTCAAAGAATTGAAAGCAGGCAGGATCGAATACAAAATAGATTCATATGGCATTATTCATGCCATTATTGGCAAGGCTTCATTTACAGAAGAGAAGCTTGTGGCCAATGCCAAAGCGCTCATGGAGGCGCTGATGCATGCCAAACCAGCCACCTCAAAGGGACAATATGTGCAGGGTATCAGTCTCAGTTCCACAATGGGGCCTGGCCTGTCTATCACACCTGAATCCACAAAAATCGAGAAAAAATAGAAAACACATTTTCCTCCGCACAAAAACCAATGTGAAATTTTATTGGGAAGCTTTTTTAATGATTTTGATTAATTGCTTCGGATGGGCGTACTGAATAAAGTGCCCGGTGTCAGAAAAGGGAAGCAAGGTCGTATGGGAAATGTCTTGGTTTAGTTTTAACTGGTCGTCTTTATTGACCATTGCGTCTTCTTCGCCATAGAGGAGGAAGACCGGTTTTGTGATGAGCGTATATTTCTTGCTCAATTGAGACAAACTTTTGTTGAGTTTAACAGTTTCGCGCGCTGTACTGATCACCACTTTTGCCCGGTTCCACAACACGAGCCGCAAGTCAAAATATCCTTCTGGAATGGATTTGATGTTGGGTGAAAAGCTTTTAATAATGGCTTCACGTATCATGACAGGCATAAAAAGAGGTCTGATGGTCACAGCGATGCCTTTCCCCAGCATAGGCACACTCAGCAGTTTGAGGAGGAAAGGAATGTTTTTTTTTGATGGATAGGCTGAAGCGCCCAGCAGCACAAATGATTTTATGTTAATGGGATTATGAATGGCCAAGGCCAAAGCCGAGGAGCCGCCAAAAGAGTGGCCGACGACCACCACATTTCTGAGATTCAAAGCATCAATAAGATCAAAGAGGGTCCTGGCATTGGATTCAATGGTAAAGTCATTGTTGATGTTGCCGCTGTAACCATGTCCGGGCCGGTCATAAGTGGTGACGCGGAAGTGTTTGGATAAATCATCGACAATCAATTCCCAGTCTTCTATTGTGCCGGGAGAACCGTGCACCAGGACAACATCTTTTCCTTTTCCTTTTTGGTTATACCGAATTTGATTGTGATTCAGTTTGATGAATTTTCCTTTCAAGCCTGGTCGGATCATGGAGGAGGATTTGTAAAACAACCCAATCAATGAAAACGTGATGAGAGGGATGAGTATGAGAGAAAAAACAATATAGAGTATTTTTTTCATATAAACCTTTACACAACGCTAAAATCTAAATATCGCACATTAAATGTGTTATTTTGTTGATCATTATAATAAATTAGTCACAATATAGAAATATATTCATAGATATTATTGAATTTTTTCTACTGATATGATATTCTTTTAACTTGTTCATTGATCATTTTATATTTATATCAGCCGTGGGCGGTTAGCTCAGCGGTAGAGCATTGCCTTTACACGGCAAGGGCCACAGGTTCAAATCCTGTACCGCCCATTTTTTTATTTTTGATTTTAGATTTTTGATTGAAACCACACGACTAAGGGGTCGTGGTGTAGCTTGGTTAACACGCTGCCCTGTCAAGGCAGAGATCGCGGGTTCAAATCCCGTCGACCCCGCCATTTTTAGATGAGCTCGGATCAAAGGATTTGAAGGCGACCCGAACGCATGCAGTGCATGAAAAGTCCAGCGCCAAAGGCGATGGACGTCAGTGAGGGCGCCAGGGCTCGGAGGACGAGCAAAGCGAGGGGGGAGAACAAATCCCGTCGACCCCGCCATTTTTGAGACGATATTATCCAGTTAAAGCAGGGGAAGGTTTGTTATGGATGAGAAAGAACCAAATAAACAATCTGCCCATGCAGAAGACTCTGAACCCACCATTGAGTTGGAAACCAGAAATGATTTGATGTCAGCGCTTCAGTCAGAGCCTTCTGATTCTACAAGCAGTGAACATACAATACAGCTGGAACCACGCGTTCATCTTACACCCGCCACTACACCTGATTCATTCAAAAAACCTGAGCCTACTGCCAAAATTGAGCAAACAATACAGTTAGAACCAAGAGGGGATGCCAAACCCGCCAATCAACCCGGCCCAGTGAAACAGCCTGAACCTCCGGTGCCCACTGAACAGACCATACAGCTTGAGCCAAGAGGGGATGCCAGACCTGCCAGTCAACCCGGCCCAGTGAAACAGCCTGAACCTCCGGTGCCCGCTGAACAGACCATACAGCTTGAACCAAGAATGGATGCCAAACCGGCTATACAGCCCGGTTCGGTGAAAAAACCTGAAACTCCAGTCAATATTGAGCATACAATAGAGATTGAACCCAAAGTTGGATTTAAACCGACTGCTCAACCTGAATCCGTCAGAAAGCCTGAGCCTTCACGTACTGAACAGACGATGAAATTAGAACCAACAATAGATCTTGGTGCAAAGCCCCAGCCAACCATTTCACCGCAGGCTTCTCAAAAACCCGAAATTTCTTCAAACACTGAACAAACAATCAAGCTGGATTTATCCGGCGCTGATGCAAAGCCTTCTGCTCCAGCTGGATCAGTGAAACGGTCAGAACCATCGCAAGAGAGTGAGAAAACAATTAAACTGGACACACCCGTTGGGATTGGTGTTGGCACGACCCCTCAGCCGGCTGTTCAGCCTGGACCTGTGAAAAAAACAGTGCCTTCGATAGACACTGAACAAACCATCAAGCTCGACCCCAAGACAGATTCTCACGCAAATTTTCAACCATCATCCGTGAAAAAGCCAGGTTCTCTGCCTCAGCCCAAAGTGCTTCTTATTGAAGATGAGGTGAATGTGGCAGAAATGGTCAGGGATTGGTTGTCTAAACAATATCATGTGACAGTCGCTCATATGGGACGTTCCGGCGTACAAAAAGCCATTGAAGAGCAGCCTGATGTGATTTTGCAAGATATTGGCATGCCTGATATGTCCGGTCTTGATGCCATCAAAGTTCTGCGAGAGGATTCGCATACCCAAAATATTCCTGTGATTATTGTCACAGGCCAAAAGTTAGATGCTGACAAAATGAAATTAATCTCTGCGGAAAAAAACGTAAAGGGTATAATCAATAAACCGTTCAGGGTGGCTGATTTTATGGAGCGTGTCGGGAAGGTTGTCAGTGATAAGATTGCTCTGGATCGGCTGAATCAAAAAACGTCTGAGGAAACGCAGAAATCACCAGGGGATTCAGAGAGCCAATCAAAGGCAGACGAGAGCGGAAAAGCCGCTGCGCAAGAAGACAAAAAAGAAAACAATGCCAAGTTTGTCAAAGTCAAAGGACAGGCAGTCCCGGCCATGACCAAAAGAGCCAAAGCTTCTCAAAAGAAGCCTGGCTTCTTCGCCCAGAGCTCGAAATTTATTTTGAAAGCAGCTTGTGTTGTTCTTTTGGGATTTGTTTTGATAGGAAGCGCTGCAGAAGGGACATGCCGTTTGGTGGAAAATTTGATGGGGGAATGGTTTTTTTCACCTTTGCTCAGTCCTATTGATGTGCCGGAAGTGCCGGCCTCTATGACGCCGGATTCAGTTTGGCATCAAAATGATATTGAGTATAAAATCAACAGCCTCGGTTTACGCGACAAAGAGTTTGCCAATGGCCGGTCTGCGAATTCATTTGATATTCTGGTTTTGGGCGGCACATCTGTTTTTGGACAAGACATGCCGGCATCGGAGACTGTGTCCAAAAGATTGGAGTCTTTGCTGCGCGGGTCCAATCTTTTTGGTTCCCAAAAAAAAGTCATTCATGGGGCTTTGTGGGGGCATTCATTGCATGAGCAATTGGCTTTCTATGAGAACAAAGGATCTGCGCTCAAACCGGATTTGGTTGTTTGGGTCATGGGAGATACCAAAACGCGCGCTATGGTTCCCGGCCGTTTAAAAGCCATGAGCCAATGGCCTTCCTTTGTTCATCGGCTGTCACAGAAGAGTCGTGCCCTAGGGCTGATGACATTGGTCTATCTATACGGGCTGACGCCTATGCAGGACCCTATCTCCGGCAGTTTGATGAATCAGTTTCAGTCTTATATTAAAAATCATAAAGACGCGTACTTTTTGATTTTGCTTTTAGACAAAAGATTTCAATTAAAAGGCCTTAAAAAAGACAAAAACATCAGGGTTTTTGTTGTGGGCGATAAATTGAATAATGATTTGTCCTGGAAAGGGTTGGGAAAGGACGGTCATGCGCGTTTATCAAAAATAATTTTTTCAATTTTAAATAAAAACGGGCATCTTTTGAAAAAATAGGCGTCTGCGCATTCAGTTCAGTTGTTTTTCCAATCATCCCATTATTTCGTTCAAACAGATTACATTCCTTATTACTTCAACCGATAATTATCCTGGGATGAAAAAATCATCAAACACCATCTTTTTTCTTGTTTTGTGTGTTTTGTCCCCTGTCAAAGGCATGGGAGATGACCAATTGTCATGGGGGGTGGGCTTGAATCAGGTAGGGGGGCATGTCAGGTATTTCTTCACCAATCAATGGGCCATTGAGGCCAAAGCCCAGACGGCCGGGGATGTGTGTGTGGGAGGGATGCGCGGGTACTATTATTTGTCCGGAAGAAAAAAGCTCAGATTACTGGCAGGACTTGAAGGTGCGTATATTTCTGTGGATGATGATTCTGTGCCCAGCACAGGGTATGCCGGTGCTTTGTTTTTTGGGTGTGAGCAGTTTTTCGCCGATAAACTTTCTTTTCAATTGGACATGGGACCGGCTTATGTGGCGTTGAAGAGCAATGGGTCTTCTCTTGATGTGTCAGGCGTGGAATATGTGGTGAATATGGCTGTGAATTGGTACTGGGGTCCCTAAGTCGAATAAACCAGAAACTAGATGTGGTTATGTCAAAAAACTTATGAAAAAACATGAAACCACGGATAGACACGGATGAACACTGAAAAACAAAAAAATAACCTGGATAGAAAATCATAACAAT
>JANQER010000295.1 GCA_028278255.1 Elusimicrobiota bacterium
CCCAATGCGGTTTAGATAAGCGTAGTTGCCCGATTTATCGGGCTCTTTAAAACAAATAAATGCGTTAAAAGCGCTCCATAAATGGAGCAATTACAAAAACCAGGCTTATCTAAACCGCATTGGGATTAACCCAAAATCGGGTTAATGAGCAAAGAGCAAAGGGCAAAGAGTTGTTCTGAGTCGTATATAATTTTTCTCGCCAATCCAAAAAACAACTTCTATAATACATTTATATATTTTTTGTGAGAGGGTAAAGACAATGACCAAAAAAGCCATTGTGATTCTGGCTGAGGGGTTTGAAGATGTAGAGGCTGTGACGCCGGTTGATATTTTAAGACGGGCCGGGGTGGAAGTGACAGTGGCCGGATTAAAGGGCAAACTGGTACGTGGCGCGCGCGGGATTAAGATTGAAGCAGATGTTTTGTTGTCTGAAGCCGTGTCAAGAGAATTTGATGTGTGTGTGCTGCCGGGTGGTTTGCCGGGCGCCACGAATTTGGCCGGGTCTGACACAGTGAATGCTTTTGTGAAAAACATGGCGGAGAATCAAAAAATCATTGCTGCCATTTGCGCAGCCCCGGCTGTGGTGCTGGCGCCTTTGGGATTGCTTCATCACAAGACAGCCACTTGTTTTCCAAGCATGGAGAATAAATTTGATTCTTCTGTGAAGCATTCAACAGAGCCTGTGGTGGTGGACGGCTGTTTGGTGACAAGCCGGGCTTTGGGCACAGCGCTTGCTTTTTCATTTGCCATTGTGGATAACTTGTGCGGCAAGGAAATGTCTGATAAAATAAGAAAAGCAGTGCTGGGATGAAGATATTTTTGATTTTAGATTGCCGGTTTGCGATTTAAAAAATAGTTGTTTTACAACAGGCTCAATTGGTATTTCCCAATCAAAAATCGCAAATCTAAAATCGAAAATGAATAGGGAGGTGATGACATTGGCAAAGAAGAAAGCAAAAAAGAAGCCTGCTAAAAAGGCGAAGAAACCTATGAAGAAAAAAAGAGGTTGCTGTTGTTCTTGTTAATTTAAAAAAGGGTGTCATTCGTTGGTCTTATGATCAAAGCGCATGACACCCTTTTTTTATTGCGGAGAGTTCGTTGAGAAAACATTTGGCGTTTGTTTTTATTTTTTGGGCCGGGTTGTCTTTGGGAGAGGCCGGGGAGGCTTCTTTTGTGCTGTCCGGACGGGTGAAAGAAAAAAGCACGCGCAGGCCATTGGCAGGCGTGCCGGTGTGTGTGCCGGAAGACGGCCGCTTGTCTGCCGTGACGGGTGATAACGGGAATTTTCAAATCCTTTTTTCAACACCCGGTTCATATACGGTGTCTGTGAAAGGTGGTAAAGCCGAGCCGGCATCATTTATGATTGGCCCGCAGAATCCTATGCCCCGGGTGACGCTGTATGTGGAGCCTGGGTTGTTTTATTTGCCGGATATTGTGGTCACGGCTGAGCGGGACAAAAACAAAGTCAGCAAGCGCATTATATCAGGAGAAGAACTGCGGCAGGTGCCGGGCGGGTTGGGTGATCCTCTAAAAGCCATGCAGTCTTTGCCTGGGGTGGCTGTGGGCAGCGATGCGCAGAGCAGTCCGGCCATACGCGGGTCAAGACCCGGAGACAATCTGTTTTATTTTGATGATTTGCCGGCTGGTTATTTGTACCACATGGGTGACTTGTTGAGTGTGATGAATGCGGATTTGGTGAAGAGTTTTACTGTGTATCCGTCTGCTTACGGCCCTCAGTTCGGGAATGTCATAGGCGCAGTGATTGATGTGAAACTGCGTGAGCCGCGTCAAGATCGTTTTGGAATGAAACTCAATGTGAGCGCTTTTGAAACAGATGTGCTGGTGGAAGGCCCTTTGACCCGGCAGCAATCCTTTTATTTGGCAGGCAGGCGCAGTTATTTGGATTTGCTTTTGTCTTCTTTCGGTGATTCGGATGAAGTGGAGGTGATTCAATTTCCGGAATTTTATGATTATCAGGGGAAATACATTTGGCAGCTGAATGACAGGCACACAGTGGCCTGTCAAATGTTTGGCGCTTGGGATAAAATGGCTTTGGAGATTAAAGAAAATTCTGATATTGCAGCCCAAGATCCTGACTTGGCCGGGAAATTTTCTCACCAAGACAGCTATGACACGCAGGCGTTTCAATGGACATGGGATATTTTTCCAGGCGCTGTCAATCGCATGAGCATGAGTTATTTGTCGCGGGCTTTGAAAGTGCAGGCAGCGCGTTTGGGATTTGTGAGGATTGAACCAAAATCTTTTTTTGTACGGAATGATTTTTCCTGCCAGGCAGGAGAGGCGCATGATCTTCTTGTGGGGGTCAAGTATGCTTATTCAGACACAGGATTGAATTATGATATTAAGATAGATTTCCCTTCTCAGTTTGATCCTGATACGGATTTTACGTCTGCGGAACGAATAAAAGGATTTGAAAATATTTATTCGAATGATTATCAGGTGTATGTCCGGGACCGGTGGGCATTGGGGCCTGCTGTGACATGGATGGCAGGCGGCCGGTATACTTATGAGGATTATTTGAATGAGCATTGGTGGGATCCGTGGCTGGGGTCTGAGGTGCGTTTGTCTCATCAAATACTGTTGACTTTTGGATGGGGGCTGTATCATCAGTTTCCTGAAGGTCATGAAGCAGTGAAAGAATTTGGCAACCCGGGGATTGGGTCTTTGAAAGCTGAACATGTGGTGACTGGCCTGCGTTATTCATCAACGGAGGGGGGATGGACAGGTCAGGTGGAGGTTTATCAAAAGAATTTTAAGGATCTCACTGTTGAGGATCCCGTCAATAATTATGTGAATGCCGGCACTGGCCGGGCTGTGGGATGGGAGATGCTTGTGAAAAAGGACCGGGTCGCGCATTGGTCAGGCTGGCTGTCTGTGTCCCGGTCAACGTCAAAACGTGAAAATCATTTAACAGGCCAGAAGATTGTTTTTGAGAATGACCAGCCGTGGATTGTGAATATGGTGGGGACTTATTGGATCTCCCAAAAATTTTCCATAGGCGTCAATGCGCGTTTTCATACGGGTGAGCCATATACGCCGGTTATCGGTACATACACGGATGCATTGGGACGTGTGCGGCCTTTGTACGGAGAAGTGGGGTCAGAACGTTTGCCGGATTATCACAGGTTGGATGTGCGGTTTAATAAGGATGTTTTTTATAACACGTTTAAACTGTCTTTTTATATTGATTTGATCAATGTGTATGCGCGGAAGAATGTGTCCGGCTATTCTTATAATGCGGATTATACAGACAAGGAAGCTGTGTCTCAATTGCCTTTTTTGCCTTCATTTGGAATAAAGGCAGAATTTTAGTTGACACACAATATATAGTGGTGTAAAATACAGGCATTACATGATATAGATTTCCCTGCCAAGTATAGTATAAACCATAGTTCATTCTTAATGAAGGAGTAAGGCCGAGTTACTCTATGAGATGTCCATCCTGTGATCATCCTGAGGATCGTGTGATTGATTCTCGTCCGCTTGAATCGTCTTCTGTTATTCGCAGGCGCCGGTTGTGTGTGTATTGCGGCAAGCGCTTTACCACTTACGAGAGAGTGGAGTCCACTCCTTTGATGGTGATTAAAAGCGATAACAGGCGAGAGCCTTTCAATCGCGCCAAAATGCGGGAAGGTGTTCAGCGGGCTTGTGAAAAACGTCCTATTTCGCCGGCTTCTGTTGAGAAATTGATTTCAGAAGTGGAATATGATTTGCAGGATTTTGTTTTGGAAGTGCCCAGCAGTGACATCGGCGACCGCCTTTTGAAAAAACTGTTGGATTTGGATCCAGTGGCTTATGTGCGGTTTGCTTCCGTGTATAGACAGTTTAAAGATTTGGATGATTTTTATCATGAACTGACAAAAGTGAAAAGAAAATCCGAAGCACGAAAAGTGTGACCAAGGAAAAAAGGCAAAAGCGTGTAAGAAAGGAAAAAGGGGGAAGAGGAAAAAAAATGATTTTAATAGAAATCCCAAAACATTTTCCCCTTTTACCCTTTTCCCTTGCTTACACGGTTTTATTGCGGTTGTGAATTTTTAAATTAAGGAGATTTTTATGTCGGCTAAATGTGACAAATGGATTCGGAAGATGTCGCTTGAACAAAAAATGATTGATCCTTTTGTGGAAGCGCAAAAACGTGAAGGGGTTATTTCCTACGGGGTGTCCAGTTACGGATATGACATGCGTGTGGGCAATGAA
>JANQER010000318.1 GCA_028278255.1 Elusimicrobiota bacterium
GCCTCTACGAAATAACCAAACTCCAAGATACGACCAATTTCGTCCGCCATGCCTTCTTGGCGGTCCAATTTCCCCCAGACAATGCGTCAACCAACTACAACAACTTCACCAAAACAGCCACAATCGTAATACTGGCAGCGATCATAATGCCGAGCCGGATGGTTAAACGCATCTCCAATTCTTTTATATCTCGTTTTGTAGCCATTTCCAATTCTTTGATCTGCCTCTCCAATCCCATGATATCTTGTTTCGTGGCCAATTGCTCATCAACAATCTCAAAAAGAATCTCAGCCTGAACTTCAGCCTGTTTCTCCGTGAAACCGGCTTCTTTCAGTTTCTTGGCATACGCCAAAGTATCAAAAGCCATTGCATGCGACATCTCAAAACCCCTTTTATACAAATTACCAATTTCCGGATTATTTACTGCTGTCTCTACGAAATAACCAAATTCCAAGATACGACCAATTTCGCGGCCGCATGGCCGCCAATTTCGTCCCCGAAGGGGACTAATGTCGTCCGCCATGCCTTCTTGGCGGACCAATTTCCCCCAGACAACGTTTCAACCAATTATATTTATATTATACACCAAAAAAAACCAAAATCAACCAATAAACCCAATTTCGCACCCAAAGGGCACCAATTTCGTCCCCGAAGGGGACTAATGTCGTCCGCCATGCCTTCTTGGCGGACCAATTTCCCCCAGACAATGTGTCAACCAACTATGCCTGCCTCTTCAAGAAAATATCTTTGACCACGGATTTCAACACATTGGTCATGGACACAGGGCTCAAGATGTCGCCCTCAAAACCTTCCTGATACCAAAGGTCTTTATTATTGGTCAGCACATTAATGGTAAACGATACATTTTTTCCCCTGAAAAACATCTTTGGTATCCATTTCTCTACAATTTCAGCCAACACAAACTTCTCTGTGGCAGGCACTTGCACCACTTGCACCATATTATTATCCCAGGCTTTGTCCAGGTTTTCATAGACAGGCAAAATTTTCTCAAATGCCTTTGCATACATGCTCTGTTTTTTCCCATTCTGCAAAATCATCAAACGCAGCATATTTTCTTCTTGCATGTCATGATAGAAAAGCGCATCCAATCCTTCCAGCAAGGCTTTGTTGACCACCTCTCCCTTCTGATCCTTAAAGAAAGCATCTATATTCATCACAATCACGCGCGGCTCATCCAGTTCCAAACCGGGCTGACCCATCAAACGTGACAGTCTGAGATTCAACAGTTTATTAAAATCAAACAAGCTCATGCGCGCCGCATAAACAGAGGTGAACAAACTGCCCAAAATATGGCTGCGCAAGCCCGCAGATGCGCCAGGCAATGTGCCTGCCGCATTGATCCTGTTCAAAATTGTCTTGGCCAATTCACGCATGGAGTGCAGCAATGGGCTCACGCGCGCTGCATATTCCAAAAATCCGGCTTCCACATAACCGGCAAAAACAGACAATCCTTCATCACCTTTGGCCATTTCCTCTAATGTCTGCACATAAATTGCTGAGGCCAATGCTTCTGCATCAGGCGTGGAAAAGCTGAGTTCTTCTCCCATTTCAGACCGCAAAGGCTCTTTCAACATTTTCCCGGCAAACGCATGCATTAATTCACCGCCCAAAGACTGTATAATGGGCAGCAGATCTTGTCCCTTGATGGACTGTGCCCCCTGCTCTGTCATGCCATGCTGCTTCTCCATATAAATTTTATAGACATTGTTCTCCACCTGTATCCAGGAAGGCCCGATCTCGAAATAATTCATATAATTCTTCATAGCTGTCTTGGTCACCCAGTGGATTTCCACATTTTCAACACCCTCATCATGCAAACTGATCCAATGGCTTTGAAATGCCGGCATAAAGAAATGCTCAGCCAATGCTTTGAGCACTGAAGTGGCCTTATCAACAGCCAAATCCTCTCCGTTTCTCAAAGCCGCCAAAACATCTGAGTCCACATACCCTTGCAGCTTATTGGCAAAAGATTCAAAAATCTTGAGCATTTGCGCTTGCTGGTCCTCAGCCCACCGTATCTGCTGCTTCAGTTCTCTCGCGTCCTCTAATAATTCATCTGATGATTTATAAGATGCGTGCGTAAATCCGAATTCATCCAATATGCGCATGGTTTGCATCAGAGTGTCAAGTTCAGCCTCTTTTTGACTGTATTCCAATCTAAACTGCTGTTCACTCATTGTGAGCCAGTCCTGCGCATAGCCTTTTAATTCAAACATATAATCCGGCACTTGAATAATGGAAGCCCCGGGCTGATAAAACGCCACCCATGCGCCCACATGGGTCATGGCTTTATCCATCATGCTTGTGATGCCTCTCTCCTGGATTTGCTGCTGAATCTGTTGCTCAAAAGTTCTTTCTTGATCTGTCTTCACATGCTTCGGCTTAGACTCGCCTGACACAGCCATTTGAATAATTTTGGATAAAGGCGTGTCTTGGCCGTCAAGCACCAGCTCATCTTTATGTTGAGTCAAACGCTCTGCCAAGAAATTCGGCAGAGCCATATGGCTGGTCTCATGCGTATCAGAAACAACCTGACCTTCTGAATCCACTTCAAAAACCACCTGGTCAATGGCCCCATTCCTGAGTGTGCCTGTGTCAAACATATCAGAGACATATTCAGGCGCCGTAAGACCTGTGACTGTTCTCACCCCGTACACATTGACGTCTATATTCCCTTTATCATTCACATGCAAAATAATGCCGCGGCCTTTGCCATTCACATCCTGCGCAGAAGGCGACAATTTCCCGTCCTGATCAAGCTCCAAATGCGTATGACCCACAACCTCGGTTTTCTGGTCATAGGAGGAATGAAACACTTCCAAAGCATGTTGCCACGCATTGGCCTGATGCATGTCATCATCCAGCTTTTGGCCGTATTCATGGAACAATTTGGCGCCGGCCAAAGCCACAACCGGGATTTGCCGCATTTTCGCCGTAACTTCCCCGTCTTCTCCCTGATAAAACTTAAACACAAAAGGCAGCTCCACTTCATTCACTTTTGATGAAGCGCCCTGTATCTCCTTGACATTCTGAGGGTCACTCAAATAATTCTGTATAGCCTGCGCCATGATTTCAGGATTGAGTTTTGTCACTGGGATCACATTTTTCTCAGGACGGATTCTTTCAACCAACTTTTTCCGCGCCATAAACATGCCATAACCGGCTTTAATCAGTGAATAAGAAGCTGTTAACCCGGCCCTGACCACAAACGTCATTTTCCCTTGAGAAGCCTGATAAGGCGCAGTCTTCAACAAATGCGCACTGGTGATTTCAATAATATTGTAAGCGCTGTGCGGCAGAATGGACATCACAACGCCCATCAAAGGACCGCTGAACATTCCCAACCCAAATCCAAGAGAAGTGAAAGCAGACAAGACCCACAAATGCGACAATTTGTGCATATCACCTTTGACCAAAGACATGGTCTGCATAAAACCTTTCCATGAAGTGAACGTGTTCTTACTGGCATGATTCACAAATGGATGGAGAAACACAAACAAGGCTGAACCTGCTGCCAAAGAAGCCACACCAAGAACAGGAGACAAAGTCCCTAACAGAGAAGTCAATGTCCAATACAGCCCCTGCCTCACCAAAACCTCTTCAGCACCCGGAATGATCACCCCAGAAATAAGTACACTCTCCTGAGCCCATTTTGGCAAGAATTTATAGAAGATATTAGCCTGTTCAAGATCTTCCCCTGGCCCTTCCGCATCAAGCCAATCATCGGCATTCGTTGCAGTATCCTCTGGATCACCGACAGCATCATCTTTATCCTCTGTCGCACCTGCTTCCTCTGCCGCTTGCGTCATTGTTTTTTTGGTTCTGATTGAATCTGGATCTATTGGGTTCACTTCCTCATCC
>JANQER010000327.1 GCA_028278255.1 Elusimicrobiota bacterium
GGCCACATCCCTGAATCCATACGGAGACGGCCATGCAGCCAAGAGAACAGTCCTTGCCATCCAATATTATTTCCGCCGCAACCGCCGCAGTATGTTTCACCGTCCAACGCATTAAAAAACAGCTTAAGAGACTGTTGCGAAACTTCCATTTTTGTCATTCTGAGCCGAAGGCAGCCTGTCCGATGTTGTCTGGCGGAAAGAATCCCTCCCGTCGGGCAGAGAAAACATGAGATCCTTCGCTATCGCTCAGGATGACAAAAATGGAAGTTTTGCGACAGGCTCTTAAATCGCCTTCAAAAATCAATACAAAAATATTTTCTATTAATATTATAAAAACGTATTGACATACTTAACAAAGAGAATTATGCTTGGAGTGACACCCCTTCATGTTTTTTGGTTTTGTTATGTTTATTCTGTTGCGTAAGGATGCGTTTCCTTATGAAAAAAGCATTATCAGCATCCAATAAAGGCGTGACTTTGGCAGAGCTCATGGTGGCCGTGGCTGTGCTGGGCGTTGCTCTGGTGGGGCTCACAAAAGCTTTTGACGGGATCACCAGATCGATTCTAACGACCAAAGCGCGCACATTGGCCACCAATATTGCGCAAGAGCAGATGGCGCTTTTAAAACAGCGGAATTATTACAGAATCCTGATCACCACACACCCTGTGACTTGGCCCGGGACGAATGTCCTTTGCGACCATTCCAATGGCTATTTCCCTCCTGAAACTCTAACGGCAGGCGGTCTCTCTTTTACCCGATTAACATTGGTACAAGTGGCTCAGGAAAATCCAAGTACCTTGGTGATCAGCACTTTTTCACCCACCACGCCTGACGGCGGCATGAAACTGGTCACCATCAATGTGGGGTGGGAGCAATTCGGCACACAGCGGTTTTTAGAATTGAAAAATATAGTGGCGAATCCGGACGTGGCCATGACCACTTCTTTTTTTGAGGGGAGCGTGCATGATGCAGCCAGTGCGGATATCCAAGGCGCTGTGGTGTCCATTGTTGAAAAACCGGTTTGGCATGACATCACAGGCGCAAACGGACAATATAAAGTGGGCGGCTTGCCTGGCAATTACAATCTGCGCGCCAAAGCGCGCGGGTACTTTCCGGCGACCGAACCATTGGAACTCAATGCCTTTCCCAGCAACATCACCCCTTATGATTTCACGCTTATTGAAATGGCTTCCGGTGTTGTGCGCGGATCAGTATGGCTGAATGACAAACTGCGCATATCGCGTGTTTTGGCCAGTTTAGATGACAGTGGTTTTGACCAGGAATTCGTGGAGATTTTTAACCCCACCACGTACACCTGGACAGTGGACGGTGACGTGGGCCTGCAGTTTGAGCGCCGTGATGATTCCAACACTCCCATGCCTTTGAACCCGATTGATATTACTTATATCTCCACAGGCATCGTCCCAGGCGGATACTATCTATTTGCCAACACCACCACAATTGTTTTGTCTGGTTCTTCTGTCACTGCGGATGCTGTCTGGGACCCGGCAGGAGTTAACAACATAGATGCTGCCAAGCATCCCTATTTTTCCACGGACCAGAACATTATTCCGCATTATGAAATATCCTCTGTAGGGGACGATGAAGGCGGAGGCGCTTTACAGCTAGAAAGCGCTTCCCAAGGCGTGTTGGACCAGGTGGGCTGGTGTGGAGGAGGCAGCCCCAAATGTCCGGACACAGTAGAAACAGCCCATATTTTTGGACAAACACAGGGCATTAATGAGGAAGAAGTGTTTAAACGCATTTGCAGCACCGCAGGTTATGATGCTTCCATTGGTCCGGCTTATGATTCAAATGACAACAGAAAAGACTGGGTTTTTGTGGGGAATATCGCTAATCTTCCCTATAACACAGCTTCTTCCACTGTGCCTGTGATTGCCGGTGAGCCGGCCATTGGCGGTTATGTGTCTTCCAATGACGGTTTGTCTTCTGCCGTGCAAGCCATTGCGCAGGGCAATCCGCCCTATGCGTATTTTGAACTGATTGACATTGCCACTGGCATCTGGAATTTTTATTTCACTCATGATAAGTATATGACAGAAGGATCTACTCCTATCTATGCAGGTTCTGATATTTATGCGGGAAATGTCATGCTGGAAAACCTGACAACCAAAGGCATGGTGTCAGGCCAAGTCACGGATGTGTCAGGCGTGCCTTTGTCAGGCATTATGGTGACTGGGTCCGGGGACATTGACACCTCAGACACAAACGGCCTTTATATGGTTCAAGCCACAACCGGCCCTGCCAGCGTTATTGTGGCCAATCCCGGGAATGACAATGCGGCTTATGTGAGTGAAAACCAGGCTGTGAATGTGGCTCTGGGACAAATGACTTCTAATGTTAATTTCTCTCTTTGCCAGGGCGGCCAGTTAAAAGCCTGGGTCACAATGGACGGGCTGAATCCTCTGCCTGGCGTGGCTGTTGTGGCCAAAGACACAAATGGCCAGCCATTCGGACAGGCTGTTTCAGAAAGCGATGGATATGTGCGTCTTGTGGATTTGTCCACAGGCACTTTTACTCTGGAACCTGTTTTAGATGCAGGGGAAGCCTCTTCTCCTCCCAGTCAAGCAGGGACAGTGTCTCAGGGGGCTGTTGTTTTTGTGACCACTTTTACCATTTCCAATGCCTTTGGCACATTGGAAGGGGAAGTCACAGCCGGGGGGGAACTTTTAAAAACAGGCGCGCTTGTTGTTGTGACCACAACAACCATCATGGGGAGCGACTATCCGCCGGACCTGAACCTAGGCATCCTCACGCAAAATGCATATTATTTTACTTCTTCGAATGATTTGGGATATTATTCGGTTCAAGTGCGCGGGAATGCCACCCCGTATAATGTATATGGTTATTATCCGAGCATTGATCCCAATGGGGTTGTGACCATGAACAAAAAAGGGCTTATGGCGCCTGTCACGATTATATCAGGCCAGACAGTTGTGCGTGATATTGATTTTTAACAGGGATGAAACACTATGTTTAATCAAAAATCTCAATCCGGTTACACGCTTATAGAAGTCATGATCACAGCGGCCATTATCGGCATTATTTTCAGCATTGTGCCGCAATTTTTCTTTTTTGCCACAAAATTTCAGCGGCTGAACAATGCCAGATTAATTGTGCAAAGAGATGCACGCTCCACCATGGCTTTGCTGAACAAGAATATCAGGCAGGCTGTTTCATCGAGTGTTGTCATAGACAATGCGCCCAGCCAGCCGCCTTATTCACGCATTACTTTCAATAAAGTGGAGGGAGCCGGAACTGAATCCGTCAGGTATTTTCAAGAGGGCAAAAACCTGAAGGAAACCCGAAACGGCCGGGACATTGTTGTGGCTGAAAATTTGGCTTATTTGGCGTTCATATTCCCGCGGTCAGATGATATGCAGCTGGTGTCAGTGTCTTTGACTCTGTCGGAAGAAACATATCAGGGTGAAGCCAAGGCTTTGCAAATGTCCGTTGAAAAGATTGAAGTGATGAACTAGTTAACAAGGAGCCTGATCATGAAAAAAAATTTGAACAATTCACGCGGCATGGTATTGATCACAGTGATAGGTATTATTGTGGTTGTTATGCTTTTGGTGCCTGTGATGATTAAAATGGCGCAAAAAGAAGCCAAATGGACTGTCAAAGAACAAGAGAACACAACTGCATTCCAGTTGGCAGAAGCTGCGGCTGACCGGAGTATATGGAAGGTCAAAAGCGCCACGCATGTTTACACAGCGGCCATGAACGGCCAGGTTGTGGCCGGGTATAACTTTGACAAGACTTATGATGATGTGGAGGGCGGAGAATACCGCATGAGGGTGTCCCAAGGGACAACTGACAGGGAAGTGGTGATTGTGGCAGAAGGCCGGGACAAAACAACGAAAAATGTGCGCGCCATTCGCATGCGGGTGACCAACTCGTCTGTCCCCTCATGTGTGATGTCAGCCGGCATGCTGGAAATCAAGGATGCTTTTCAAATTCATTGGGGACCTGTGATGTCCCACAACAGCATCGTTCTGATGGGAGCAGCCATTAATGATTATTTTCCCAGAAAATTTTCCAAGCAGGTGGTGTCGCCCCGTGACCCCACAGGCGACCTGAATCCGCCCAACACAGACAACACAGAATGGTGGTCAAATTTTAAGGTTATGGATTTGCCTATGATTGATTTTACCACAATGAAGTCTTCAGCAGCGACCATCTTGATTTCAGGATCAGACGGTGTTGACTGCAAAGCCAAGACAGGAAGTGATTGTACCACTTTAAATTACTACCGAAACAGCTATTACAGCGACAAAACCGGAACCGGTTATAACAATTACGGTTCATCAGCTCAGCCTGATTTTTACTGGACAGACGCGCACCCGGATTCCAAAGAAAATTATATTTGGTACTGGTCAACAGACGGCGTGGGAAGCGGTCATGTGAATTTCACTGGCAGCCAGTCCAGCGGGCGGAAGAACGGTTTATGGGGACAACTTATTGTTGAAGGCAATATGACTGTCAGTGTGGGGGATGATTATCCATTGAACAATGCCCCTATGCCGGGTGATGCTTGGCGGGAATATGCCGCAATAGACACAGGGTCATCAAACCAATATCCCGGTGACACTGGATTTCAATCCAATGCAGCTAATTTTGATTTTGGCAGTCAATCCTGGTCAGGCGGGCCTCCTTCAGGGAACACAGATTTGGGATTTCGCGGTTTTTTCTATGTCAAAGGCGACCTCATTTTGTCCGGCAGCAATTCAGTGGCTGAGTATTATGGCGCTCTTTGGGTGGAAGGAGATACGATTGGCGGCAGCGGATTTGAAAGGTCCACGATTTTTTATGATGGCAACTTAACTGTGCCCACACTCAATGTGGTGTTAAACCCCATTTCCTGGGAAGAGATTCCCCCGGACAATGCAACGCCGTGGAATTGATTTTTGATAAGAAACTGGCCGCGGGGAACGGTCGCGACCGTTCCTTGCAAAACAATAATTTTTATGTTTTTCAATCGCAAATCGGCAATCTAAAATCAAAAATCCATTCAGTCCGGCATGCCTTCTGACGTTTCCAAGTATTTCCATGCATACGGGTACAAAATGCACGGCTTGTCGTCCGTGCTCACCGGGAATCTGTCCGCATAATCAGGCGGTTGGGAATGGGCCATCCATAAAAAGAAAAGTTCTTCATTCATTAATGCAGGCGCCGGAGACAATTGTTTTAATCGAAAAGCCACATCTTCTTTTGCCAAAGACAATGTCCCTTTGTGTCCCATGAAAGCAGGCGCGGGAAACAGCTCAATTTTTTGATTCATTGGCATCCGGTTTTTCCAAAAGAAAAGCGTCTTGTCATCAAAAATCTCTTTCAATGTTTTTAAAACAATCATGGAAGAGGTCAGCTCGCCGGCAAAAAAATGACGGTCATTTGAGTACGCGTGCGTCATAAAAATGCCGTGCGCAGCGAGTTTGTCATGCGCCAGCTGAAAAAATTCTTTGGAATAAAAAACACTGGCTGTTTCATGATTCACATGCGGCAGATCCGTATAAATCAGGTCATATTTTTTGCCGGTATTTTTTAAAAAGTGCCTGCCGTCTCCGATGGTCAGATGAACCCGGGGATCCTCCCACACCAGCTGCCCGTTGACTGAACAGACATCCGGCATATACTGCTTCACAGACTCGATCACATGCGCGTCAATTTCCACATGGTCGACATGCTTTACCCGCGGGTCAGTCAAAACACTGGACAACAAATCCCCGTCACCGCACCCGATCAACAGCACATTTTCAGGAGATTCATGGCTCAGGAGAGCCAAAAGGATCAATTCTTTATACAAATAGGTTTTTAGTGTGCCTGATTGATAGCTGCCGTCAAGAACCAAGTTTGTGTCAGAGATTTTGTTCAAGCCGCCGGGTTTTAAATGCGCACCCACCACATGAATTCTTTGGTAAGGAGAACCAATGAGCTTGTTCAAAAAGATTGCCTTGTAGAGTTTCTTCTGCGGATAGGGCAGCAAAGCGGATTCATGGTCAATCCTGCGGCTCAAAGGCGAAGCAGTGAGAAAAGACTCTGCCAATAACAGGCATACCAAAAAAACAATATTCTTCTTTGGCGTTCTGGCCAAAGGAATAAGGATCAATGCTGTGAGGCCATTGGCAATGCCGGCCGCCAAGGAGGTTTTGTAAGCCCCTAAAAAAGGCAGCAATATGAATGGAACAGCCAGGGCGCCGAGCAGTGCGCCCAATGTGTCAGCCCCGTACACCAGGCCTGTATAAAAGCCTATTTTTTTTTGGTCCACAAAAGAGCCCAAAAACTGCACAGCCACGGGAATCTCACCGCCCACCAAAGCAGAGGGCAGCAAAATCACTATGATAGAGAGCACATACCGCAGGCCCCAGCTGTCACAGGACCCTAGAAAACGCAGCAAAGGCACTGAAAAAAAAGCAAGGATCAAAAGCCCGGCTTCCATAAAGACCAATAACAAAACCGTGTTTTTCACTTTTGTACACAACCACCCAAACACCTGGCTGCCCACAAACAAACCCAGCATCACAGCGGCCAAAGTGGCGCTGGACGCATACACAGTCCCGCCCAGTGTCACCAGCAGTTCGCGCAAAAAAACAATTTCATACACCATAAACGCGAAACCTGTTGTGATCAGAGCGCACAAAAGAGCTGTGAATGACATTTTATGGTTCCTCAAATTTTGTTCCATTTTTCTATCCTTGTCTGATAGGGCGGACACAGGGGTCCGCCCCTACAACGTTTTTATGCCTAAAATACACCACACTTGCGCCGATGCCGTACGCCAAAGCCGCTTCAAGGAATATAATCATGATCAAAAAACCCGCATGACCTGTGTGCTGCAACATTCGGCAAGCATGATATCCCACAATTGTGTGAATCAGGTAAATAAATAAGATCCCCCGGCTGAAGGTATTGATAAAACCATAGGGAGACAGCGGCTTATTAAACGGGAAAAAAGCAAGGATTCCCACCAATGTCATAAAAGCGCCGATCCGGCTGAGCACATGTACAGCCGGCGGGTGGAAAAGAGCCGGGCCCCACCAGTTGGTGAAATCAATTTTCAAAAAAAACAGTCCTGTCATGGCAGCTGCCGTCATAAAGGCTATTCCTGTTAAAAGACAGATTTTTTTAAATGTTCCGTGTTTGACCGTCAGATAAAGATGCGCCGTGTAAAAACCGGCTGCAAAAATTGAAAACCATGGAAAAAAAGGCCAGAAGTGGTCACCTCCCCAATCCCCGATGAGGATAAACTTCCAATAAGCCGGATTGTCAGGCCCGATCCAATCCCTGAGAAAAGAGGCGCTGCTCAAAACAAGGCCACCCGCGATCAACACGCCTTCCGCCCTTGTCCACGAAAATATGATCCCTGCGACCAAAAGGCTGAACCCAATAAACTGAAGCACATCCCAGGCAAACATGGAATCAATTCCCCAAGTCAAAAAATTCATGGCATATCCCAAAAAAGCAATGAGAAAAGCTTTTTGGGCCAGTGACAGCACAAAAAAACATTTTTGTTTTTGAGAAAAACAGAATGTTTTTGGATCCCAAAACTTTCCGGCATAAAACCGCAGCGAAGCCCCGGCCGCCATGGGAATCATCAATGGGAAAAGCCCGATGGATTGGATCAGGGGGACCACTTTTTGGCTGAAAAAAAGGGACGGCTCAACAACGTATTGATCTTCTGCTGAATACCACCAAACCAATGTGTGGGCCAATATGACACAAAAGATGGACAAAGCTTTTGCAATATCCAGAGACACCCAGCGGTTGCGTGACTGTGCGGGGCATTCATTCGTCATTCACGTTCTCTGTAAAAAAGGTTTTAAGCTCAGCCAGGTTCGTTTTCCCGCTGATGGTTTTGGGAAGCCGGGGCAGAAACAAGACATGCCGAGGCAGGGCATAGGCGCCGACCTGGCTGACAATTTTGTCTTCAATACATTTTCTCAGCTTATCCGAATCATCTGCTTCTATAAAAAGGACCAAATTTTTTGTTTTCCTTTCGATCAATAAAAATTTGGCGTCCTTCACGCTGTCAATGTTTTTGGCCAGTTCATCCAGCAGAGGAATGTCTACATAACGCCCTTTGATTTTCACCAGATTGTCAGCCCGGCCGATCAGTTCCACGAGTCCGTTAGAATCTCTGACCACATCATTCGTGGCAAAATACTGAAAGTTGTCATGCCAGCGGTTCATGTATTCGCTTGTTTCCTTCAAAAAATCAAGACTGATGCTTGGCAGAGTGTTTCTGATCATCAGAGTGCCTGTGTCCGGCGTGCCTTCTTGAGAAGAAGACGGTTTGATTTTAAAGTCCAGCCCTGGCAAGGGCAGAAAAGTATTTTGAGGAGCCGGGTCATGGGCTTTTGGCAGCGCATAAAAAAGCCCGCAATTGCATTCGCTTTGGCCGTAGCACAAAATAATTTTGGAGGCTTTCATGTCAAATATTTTTTGGCAGGCGCTCCAGGCAGAGGCGGTCAGTTTGTCCCCTGCCAGAATCACTCTGTCCACGGCATAAGGGGGTGAAACCTCTTGCGGGCTGGACAAAAAAGCAGGGCTCAAAAACAAAGAATGCACGTTTTCTTCCTGAAGAATTTTATGGGTGCGCGCGCTTGTGAGCTGAAAAGGATTTTTGTCTATGATGAGCTTATGCCCGAACAGCAATTGCGCAAACAAGCCCACTGAAAAAGTCGGGGCCCAGGCAAAGTCCAACGGCACCCAGGACGTGCCATTCTGGTGCTGGGGAGGCTGCATCAGGGCATACCACAAAAGAATGGAGGCATACATCCCGCCAGTGCCGATCACAATGACCCGGGGGTTTGACGTGGTGCCTGAGGTCAAAAGCAAAAAAGTGGGTGCGCTGCCGTCCCATCCATAGGGGTCAAACTCAGCAGGAAGAGGTTTCCCTTCCCGGACCGAATAAGAACCGGAGAAAAGCGTTTTTTCATCCGGTGTGACTTCTCCTGTAAGAATGATTTTGCGGGAACAGGGCTTTTGACAAAAAACAGGATGTCCTGTGGATTGTCTGCGGCAGGCGGGTTCATACACAACACAGTCAGGTTGAATCTTTTCACAAAAAGACTCAATCAGCCCTGAAGGGAACCTGAAAAACACATGACAAAATCTGGCGCCCAAACACAAGCAGGCCAATCCATAAAGGGCAGCTGTTTCCTTGTCTTCCACGCAAATCATGACAGTGTCTCCCGGCTTCACATTGTTTTGAGTCAGGATCTCAACTGTGATCTGAATTTGCGTGATCAATGACCCGTAGGTATAAGATCTCCGTGAGCCGTCTTTTTCATAAAAAACCAGGCATTCTTTTTCCAAGGGTTTGTGGTCAAACAATGTTTTGTAGTAATTCACTTTTCCTTTATCAAACCACTTCATTTGCCCTTGATGCGGGGCGTGAAGAGATTCGAACGGCTTGTCCCAATGCAGCCGCTTGGCCCATTCCGTCCAAAACAAGTCATTGTTTTCCTGAATAAACTCTCCCAACAGTGAAAAATCTTTTTCTGTACAGGCCTCGCCGGCCAGCGCCACTCGTTTGAATATGTCTGACATAATAGAATCCTTTAAAAACTTATTCGCGATCAATTAATTATATTATAAAATCTATCAACATTGTCACGAACGTGCTGATTTTTTGTTTGGCGACATTTGCCATAAGGAAGGCTTCTCCACATGAACCCTCTCGGACGCCATTTGCTGCTGGATTTCTATGACTGCCGCACCCACACGCTGTCAAACGCGCGCTTGACCAAAAAAATCATGACAAGCGCCGCCAAATTTTCCAAAGCGCATATAGTGGATGTTGTCTTCCACACATACAATCCGCATGGGGTATCAGGCGTGGTCATTATCCGGGAATCCCATTTGGCCATTCATACCTGGCCTGAGCATGCTTTTGCCTCTGTGGACATCTTCACCTGCGGTCAGCAGATTAATCCCCAAAAAATCCAGCAGTATTTACAAAAACATTTCCAAGCCAAAAAAGTCAAAGCCACAATCATTCCCCGCGGTTTTTGATGGTTATTTGCATTCACCGTCCTGTAAAAAGTTTTTGTCCCCCTGTTGATTTTCCACTGTTTGAGATCTATTCTTTAATATAGGCACTGCGTTTGCGGCAAAACAGCTGTCTGCAAATTTCAATATTTAAAATTGGCGCTTGTATCTTGGTTATTGATTATTATTTGGTTACTGTTTCTTGGAATTTGGTTATTTCCGGTTTATCCGGGTGAGGAGGTTCTATGCTGCTCAACAAAAGACGTTTTTTCAGGCTCACAAGACCGCAGGATCAGTTCTTTCTCATGCTGCCCACCATATGTCTGCTGATTGCCGGTTATATTGTGCTTTTCGTGTCCATGAGCAGTATTCAGAACCAATGCGTAAGCATTCTCATAGACAGCGAGGTGGAAGCTGATCTCATGAGCCGGTTTTTAGGGGTCATTCAAATGCACCTGCTCATTTTCTGGTCCACTTTGGCGGCTTTGGGAATTGGCGGAGTGATTTGGGCTTTAAAAATCTCTCATTGGATCTTTGGGCCGTTTTCCCGGCTGGACAGACATTTGGATGCCGTGCTTGAGGGCAAAGAGAGCTTTCAGGATTTGGGGGTCAGGGAGGCAGATGCCATTTACCCCATTGTTGAAAAATTCAAAAAAGTCATACAAATGCAGCAAAAACAATAAAGTTTAGCGAAAGAGAGAAAAAGCGCTCTTGACAAGGGCTGCCATTGGGGATATATTTAAATATTGAGGGAATACTGAGAAAACCCCCTACAGATTTTACCCATTATCATCA
>JANQER010000341.1 GCA_028278255.1 Elusimicrobiota bacterium
ATACATAGCGCTTTTGAGTATATAAACCAGCAGCTCACGGGTGCTCTCATCATCTTCAACAACAAGAATTTTTTTCATAAGTAAAGAGGATTATAACAAATTCCCACCTAAAAAATACACATTAAAAACACAGCCTGCCTTTTCCCAGGAAGAAAGTTTTTGCCTGCCGTTAAAAAAACAACGCTTATTCTTCTCAATATTTCTCAAAAGTGTGCGATACAACTTTCCCATCAGCAAAGCCGGCCGGGCCAATGCCCTGCTTTCAGACGGGAGATATTGAACGGCCAAAGCATACAGGCCCTTGGCCCGGTCTATCTCAAAATTCATCAGCCGCATAAAATTCTCATTCACACGACAAGCCATCAAATCATCTTCACCATAACCAAATCTCTTCAAATCCTCCTGTGGCACGTACACCCGTCCCTGCTGTGCATCTGTCTTGATATCCCGAAGAATATTTGTCATTTGCACAGCCAAGCCCAAGTGAACAGCAAATTGAAAATGCTTTTCTTTGGCCAACCCAAAAACAGGCAAACAAGCCAACCCAACCGTGGAAGCCACCCCGTAACAATAGGCCTTAAGCTCTTCAAAGCTGGCATACCGCTTTACCACAAGATCTCTCTGGACCCCGTCAATCAAATCCAGAAGATGTTTGGTGTCAACAGAAAAACAACGTATCGCCTCCTGAAGCCATGCCCAAAGTGCAGCATCCACTTCCTGTGGCACATCACTGTCAGGATTTCTCAAAACAAAACGCCATTGATCCAAAAGAGCCTTGGCCTTTTCAGCGTCATGCACATCCGGGTAATCCAAATCCACAATATCATCTACCACGCGGCAAAAAGCATAAATGGCCTGCAAAGCGCGTCTGCGTTCTGCAGAAAGAAACAAAAATCCCGGCGCAAAATTACTCTTTTTGTAAACCCCCAAACTTTTCGCAGCAACCATACAACCCCTTTTCAAGCGGCTCATGCTCTTTTGGCTGTCCAAAAAACACATTGCCAAAACAAACGCAGCCAATCCCGCTTATTCAACCAGGGCCGGTGCGCCCACACATCATAATTTTGTCTGTGAATTTTCTCAAGAACCCGTGTCCCGCCCAGCCAAACCAAGCGCAATTCATTTCGCAACCAAAAAGGCGTGTCATCACAAAGAGACCGTCCGCGGTCAAAATACTTTTGCGTGCGCTCCACCTGAAAAGAAATCAAATCCCTCAATTTTGGCGCTGCCGGGCCTTTAAAAACATCTTGTGCTGTCACGCCAAAAGCCTTGAGATCCTCCAGCGGCACATAAAGTCTGTCTTTAAGCGCATCCACGCTCACATCCTGCCAAAAATTGGCCAGCTGCAAAGCCGTGCATATGGCATCTGACCATTTCCCTCTTTGCTCATTAAAAGCGCCAAAAACACGCAAAACCAGCTCCCCCACAGGATTGGCTGAATGCCAACAATACAACAGCACATCTTCAAAAGCGGCATAACGATTTTGCCGCACATCCATTTCAAAAGCTGTGATCAGACGGTCAAAAGGATCAAGCGGAAGCTGAAAACGACCCATCACATCACCTAAACCCCAAAACACCGGATGGCTTTGATGATCATTTTGACAAGAATGCAAACGTGAACGCCAATCAGCCAAAAGCCTGAGCCGTTCTTGAGAAGACCAGCCGGGTT
>JANQER010000371.1 GCA_028278255.1 Elusimicrobiota bacterium
TCACCAAAGCAGGAAACCCCCATTCCCGTGTGAACCCATTGAACAATTGATTAAAATCCTTATTCAATTGCTCAAACACATCTCCGCTGGGACGTGTGGCAGGCACACTCTTGCAGCCGCATGACATTAGGTTTTTGAACATAACACTTCCTCCTTTTATTGACGGTCATATCAAAATTTTCTCTTGCCAAGATTTCCTGCCGATTTATAAACCCTTCTTATTATCACTCATGCCTGGAGAGTGCTAATTATAAAGCAAAAAAAATATTACTTCTTTTTCCGCCTATTCACTATCACCCGTTTATAGGAAGATTGCCGCATTTTTAGAATCACACGGATCCCGGGCAAATTCACATCCTGCGCCATTAAATCATGAATATCGCGCAGCACCTCCAAATCCTCCTCGGAAAACAACCGCTGGTTCCCCCCTGTGCGCAAAGGGCTCACCAATTCATGCTTTTCAATCCAACGCAAAGTCCATATCGGAATCCCGCATAACTGAGACACCATCCCAATATTAAACACCGGTGTCTGACGGTCATAAGACATTCTCTTGAAAACACGCATCCCAAACCTCTTTCAAAAGTATTCATCTTACATAATAATATCATGTAATCGAATACATGTCAACAGAAAACCTAATAAAAAATGTTAGAATTTTAAAAAATAAACCCACATCAAATATGACCCGGCCAAAACAAACACAATGCCGGTCACCACACGCGCGCCCTTATCAAAAACAGTCATCTTATTAAAAAACCGCCCCACAAAACCTGCCCCCATTGATAAAGACATAGCCAAAACAACAACGGGCAGGGCTGAGCCCACGCCAAAAAGAAAAGGGAAAAAAACAATGGATTTATGCTGAACGCACAAAGGCAAAAGACTGCCAAAAAACAAAGCCGCAGAAATCGGACAAAAGGCCAAAGCAAAAACAAACCCCAATAACCCTGCCCCCCACAAACCATATGTTTCAGACAAACCTGCCAAACGCGACAGCCATTGCCCATTGCCAAAATCCGGCAGCCTGTTCATATTCAACAACACAAAACCAACCAAAACCAACAAAACACCTAAAATCTGATTGATCTGCTTTTGCAAAAACTGGGACAAACCAGGCACAGACAAAAACCCTGCTGTTAACAGCGCACACAAACCCACATAAGCCAAACTTCTGCCTAAAACATAAACCAAGCCCGCCCACAAAACAGACCGGGGCTGATTCACTTTTCGCCCGATAAAAGAAACAGCTGTGGCGCTTGTGGCCATAGGACAAGGGCTGATGGCTGTTAAAAAACCAACCCAAAAAGCAGCCCCTGCCCCCAAAAGAAAAGCGCTCATTTGTTATCCTTTAAGAACAACGCCGCTTCGTCACGAATATAATTTCTAAAATCATGTTCATTTCTCACCAGTTCCCAAATTTTTTCAAGATTCTTCCACCGCATCTCCCGGCCGTCTTTTGTCTCAGACAAAACAACAGATTTTGTATACAACGCATAATCATGAATAAAATGCTTATTATGCGCCTCATCAATATTCACGGCTTTAAACCCCACTCTGCCATTTTCAATCTCATCAGAAAAAAAATCATTCACAGCCTCTTTGACATATTTCTCCATTTTCCGACAAGTCAAACACCTGGCATTATTAAAAAAATAATACACCCAAAGACATCTCCCTGCCTTGACTTCCGGCACAGGCACAGCAGACGGCTTTGCCTGATCTTTCTCATACAACACCCGATCATTGGACTGGCATGCTGAAACAAATAAAAACAAAAAACAAAAAAAGAGGCGGCCTATTTGAATCATATTACCCTTATCCGGATAAACCGGAAATAACCAAATTCCAAGAAACAATAACCAAATACAAAATACAATAATCAAACAAAGACCAAATCCCTGGAAATTCAAATATTTAAAATGAAAAATTTAAAACCTGTAACCGGCTGTTTTACCGTCTGACTATAAAATATTTTTCCTATGGGACTAATAATTTTTTAATTTCACTCATTGACGGCACACATCCCGACACCTTCACCACCCCATCCACCACAACAGCCGGCGTCATCATCACCCCAAATGACACAATCTTCTCAATATCCGTCACTTTTTCCAGCTGATAATCAATGCCCATTTCTTTGGCAGCTGCTTCAGTCACTGCTGCCAGCTTCTTGCATTTGGGACAACCTGTTCCTAGGATCTGTATTTTCACAAACAACCTCCAGTTTTTAACCACAGATGAACACAGATAAACACAGTAAAAACATGAAAAACAAACTAAATGGCGAATCTTTCATAATTTAATTTTGGGTGTGCAAAATTTATCAACAAACCAACTTTCAATCCGGAGATTCTGAGGTAGTTCAATAATTGCGCTCTATGAACATTTTTCAAATCCTCAACTGCTTTAATTTCTATGACGACCTTATCATCTACAACCATATCAGCATAATAAACGCCTACATCTCTGTCTTTATAAAACACTCTAAATTCTTTTTGCAAGCAGACAGACTTCTTCCTCAACCCCAGTTCCACGGCCAGAGAGTTTTCATAAACTTTTTCAAGCAAACCACATCCCAATGTGTTATGCACATTAAAAGCAGATTTAATAATTTCAGCTGTTAACTCTTTATAAAGGAATTGTTTTTCATTAATCAACCGTGTACGTGCTGTAACATATGCGCCCTGTTTGCAACAAGAGTTATTTGCGGTCCCATCCGTTTCTAACCATATTTTCTTATCTGTGTTCATCTGTGTTTATCTGTGGTTCCTTTATTTTTGCACTGCATACAGAAATCCGTATATCATACCGCTGCATGTGGCCATCATTATGACCAAAGACACAAAAACAATCGTCTTTTTTGTACCCAGAATTGTACGAATGACAAGCATATTGGGCAAACTCAAAGCTGGGCCGGCCAAAAGCAAAGCCAAAGCCGGGCCTTTGCCCATGCCATTGCCCATCAACCCCTGTAAAATAGGCACTTCTGTCAAAGTGGCAAAATACATAAATCCGCCTATAAAAGAAGCAAAGAAATTCGCTTGAAAAGAATTCCCCCCAACAACCTTGGCCACCCAATCTGACGGGATCAATCCTTCATGTCCCGGGCGGCCCAAAAGCGCGCCGGCCGCCAACACCCCCACAAAAAGCAAAGGCAGAATCATCTTCGTAAAACCCCAGGAGGAAGACATCCACTCTGACAATTCTCCGCTGCCTTTAAACCAAAACAACAACATCAATACCATGGCCGCAAAAAACACAACAGTCAAAACCCATTTCATCTGAAAAACAAAAAACCATGCTCCGCTGATGTCAGCAGACTGGGACCAATTCGCAAAAACCAAAATCCCAATCAAAGAAAACAAAAAAAACGTGTTTTGCCAAAGAGGCCGCTTCACCTCAGGTTCCGGCAAATCAGCCTGCTGCTGTGCTTTCAACTTCTCTTCCTTCATAAAAACAACATGCATCACAACCCCGATCACCACACTAAAAACCACAGCGCCCGCTGCCCGGGCAATGCCCATTTCCAAACCCAATACCCTGGCTGTCAAAATCACAGCCAGCACATTCACCGCCGGACCTGCGTACAAAAACGCGGCTGCAGGCCCCAACCCGGCGCCCATCCGGTAAATCCCGGCAAAAAGCGGCAGCACCGTGCAGGAACACACAGCCAAAACCGAGCCGGACACAGAAGCCACTCCATAAGCCAAAACCTTATGCGCTTTGGCGCCCAGATACTTCATCACAGCAGCCTGGCTCACAAACACAGAAATCGCGCCTGCAATAAAAAAAGCCGGAATCAAACACAAAACCACATGCGCGCGCGCATACCATCTGGCCAAATGAAATGCCTCAGAAACCGCATTCCCCACACGCACGGAATCAACCGGCCAAAAATAACAAGCCAAAAAGATCCCTGCAAACAACAACCCCTTTTTCCACTCCTCATTCAAACGCATAGAAATGCCCATTGAAAATATTATACCTCTCCAGAAATAACCAAATTCCAAGGAACAATAACCAAGAGACAATAATCAAACAAAGGCCCAAAAGAAATGTATTAAAGACGCCCCATAAATGGGGCAATTACAAAAATCTGGCTTAACTGAACGGTATTACCTCTCCTCCCTATATTGCCAAAAGGTTGATATATTCCTTGAACAAAAATCTTTGGTTTCTTTTTTGGCCTGATACTTCTGACAATATGCCTTTTTCTCTAAAAACAAATCTTTTTTCTCCTGTTGAAGAAAAGACATGGAGGACACTGGCAGTTATGCAGTTATTTTAACAATGCCTGCTTCAACAGACTGTCTCCCTCTACGATTTCTCTCCCAATATTCACCAATGCACCCATTGACTGCCGCGTTATTTTAAATCTTTCTGCCATATCAATTATTTTCTCATTTCCATAATAAAATGACATATATCCTATTATTGCTCTGAGTGTCCTGCCTTGTTTTTTTAATTTCCCAGGCTTTGCCATTTCTTTTTCATCAATTTTTGTTGCCTCTATCACCCGCTTCTTTATTTGCTCATATCCTCTTTTATAATGTTTTCCAGATAACCTCCACATATCCGATTTTGTCCGGTCTGATATCAATCCAAGGGCAGAGGCCCGGAGAATTGATTGCTCAACCAGATCCTGTGAAAGAACCCCTTCCTTCATAACATCAACAATAGTACGAAGAGGGGTTGTCACAGGAACCCCTTCCATCGTCTGGATATCTTTTGGATTTAGACGACCTTTATGAAGAGCAATAACAGCAGGGATAGGGGTATTTCGGCGAAAAGAAGATGGGACTGTCATGTGAAATTTTGCCGGCATGACATCTGAAAGATCATGCAGGCTGAGCGCTGTTTCATGGGAATAAACTCCCTGTGGGATATCATTTCTTCCCCGGGACCAAAGAGCCCAGCGCATCAAGCCTGGCCGTTGCGGCAGGGGATATTGGGCAAGCCGGTACAGAGCACGTCCTTCCCTCGTCCAGTGTCCCACACGAATATAATAAAGAAAATTGGTTCCTTTGTGCCCGGCTGCTTTTGCCTGCTTCGTTGTAAAAAATCCTTGTTGAAGGCTGGCTATTTTAAAAAGGCTGTCTGAAAGAGATTTTGATGTTTTTTTTGAACTATGCATAATACTATAACCCCTTTATATCAATCTTATTTTTGATCTAGCGGGGAGACCCGCCCCTACGGCATGTGTTTTCATTTTTTCGGACAATATGATCATAAAATGATTTTTGCCATTTAAACAATGATGACCATGATTTCGGTTGTCGTAGGGAACGGTCGCGACCGTTCCCTACAGCATATGAAAAGTATAACACAATGTTGTTTGAGATCAAATAGGTTATGGATTGAGTTTTTGGCGGGCGGCGTTTGAGGTGAGGTGACGGTAGTGGACTTTGTAAAAAGGGCTGTCGGGTTTTCGGGGGTTGGGATGGGTTCGTATTGGATTTCATAGACTTTCATTTTGAGGACCGGGACTTCATTGAGATGCGCCACTTCGAATTCGCCGATGAAATCATTGCCTTTGAGTTTTGTGCCTTTGTTGATGGACACTTCCATATGAGCGCGAAGCACCATTTCCTGGGATGACGTGGCATCGAAAAAATGACCAATGAAGCCTGGCCGCCAAAATGCCAAAATCTTTGTTTGATGAATCCGGTGGTTTCCAGATCATGTTCCCTAAGACATTACAGAAACAAGAAAAAAACCATCCTGCCGCCACCTCTCAATTACCCGACAAGCTTGCATTGATTGACTTTCTACGCACACCAAAGACAATTAAAAAAATGCTTTCTTTCATGGGCCTTAAGGACATAGGAAATTTGTCCCTTCCATTTGGCCAGACTGGACACAAATATCCCTTCTGTACTACAAACGGATTGAATTCATTGATGAGCGGATGCGATTCATTGTGTTTTTGCTGACTGATGCTGATTTTGCATATTTTTCCCATTGAGAAACCGCGCTTTTCACTTCCTTGATCATTGATTGATAATCCTTATGCTGAATCAAGCCGGTTTTGGGCGGTAATTTGAACGGGGAAAGCCAAATCGGATCAAGAAGAAAGGCAGGATCATATTCGAAATAGATTTGATGGTTTTGTTCAGCCAACTGCCCGACAAGGCGATGCCTATCCGGCGATAAACTCAGTCTGACTTCGAGTTTTTTCATTGGCCGCCCCTCTTGCGCTTGGGGCCTGAAGTCTTTTCTTCCAATTCGCGCAAAGAAGCGGCAGGAAGTTCCTTGAACACATCATTGATTTCATCCAGCCTGTCCAGAGAAAAAACAAGCTTCAAAAAACTTGCCAAAGAAATCTCCGCTTTTGTTTCAAAACGACGCAATGACGGCAAGCTCACCCCAGAACGTTCCGCCAATGTGCTCTGTTTCCAGTTTTTCTCCAGGCGCATCCTTCTGACACTCAAAGCCAATTTTCGCGCCACTTTCGCAGGTGTGTTCAATGAATAATTAGTCATAATATATTATCATTATATATCAATAAACCATAACAAGCAATAATATATTATTATTTATGACTCGTTAATAGAATCTGTGAGTTATGGGATATCCCTAAAAACACCCACAGATTCTGTAAAAGACCCCAGTCAATATAACGGCTTAACTGCGAGTGTCCGAGTATCCCCCAAAGGCTACAGCACAACTTCAAAATCTAATCCATGAGAAGCTTCCACACATAACTTCATATCGTGCTCACCTATATTGCCTTTGTACAATTTTCTTCCTTTATTTAATTTTATTATTTTTTCATACATTTTTTTGTAATCAGCATCAGCCACTTTTTTTGCCGTATCATATCCGGCTTCCAAAAGCACATTTGCAAATGTATGATTGACCCATCTTATTCTGGAAAGATCAGCTAATTTCGCAAGCTTCGTGACTTCATCCTTCGCGATTCTGTTTTTATTAGAAAACGCATTCCTTTTTTGAGGCGTCAGGATTTCCGCATAGAGATGCAGCGTATTCTTAAACCCCAGCACTTCGAGTTTTTTCACAGTGTCCCTAGAAATGCAGCAAAAATCCCTTATTTTATTGGGTTTCGGTTGATAACCATAGAGCACTCTTCTCAGCAATGATAAATAGTTTTCAGATAAAGAAGTTTTCTTTTCAAATTCCTGTATTCTGTCCTTGTTCTTGACCTTCTCCAACAATTCATACAAATTGCGAATACGACAACTCTTTATTATGTCAAAATTCTTATCGATATTTTCCTTTAACATCCTCCAACTTGGTATCAAATCAGCAGACCTCAATTTCTTCTTATATTGATCAATACTTATTTTTTTCAAATCAATATAGTACCCCATAATATTCCTCCTTTCCGATTATGACGACAAGACCCCACTCCTTCGGACAGAGACAAGATGATATCCTTTACATCCGGGGACCTTCATGATAAAGGGATGAAAACCCTTAACCCGAATAATTCAGTTGGCTGCCTGGATTCGACGTAAAATTCGGGCGTTTTTTCGTCACAAAAAAACTCAACCATACTTTCAAGTATGCTTTCACTTTTTTGTTTAGAAAAAACACCTGACTTTTCCGTCTCGGTCCAACGGCCCCAACTGAATTATCCGGGTTAATTCACTTTTGCCAGCATGACAACGTAGTTTTTGCCGTATTTTTTTGCACATTTCGGACATGATGTATAATAAAAATACCGCATGTCTTCTTTTTTTTCTTTTGATTTTACAAATTCATTCATTTCCTTTATCCAGTGGCGCATGTTTTTATAGGGTCCTTCAAAGACTTTGCACAAAAAACGACCTGAAATGGCCGTCATTTTGGCATTGCGCACATCGCCTGATACAGGGACAAAAATATTGGATCCCCAAAGTGAATCTTCATCTGACAACACAATATCCTCGTGCGTCACACCAGAAGCTTTTATTTTTTTCGACATCCTTTTCAAGACTTGGCCAAAGTTCAGCGGAATATGACAAAAACTAACAACACGATCCTGAATAAACTTCTTATTGTCCCAGGTGATTTCTTTTTCATCCCATGGTTCGGGATTGAATTTTGGACAGCAGCAGTTGTCATTGCTCATTTTTATCCTCCTATTGATTTCCTGAATTTTCACAGCCTTTGATAGAGACAATCTGGCAATATTCTAAATAATAATGCAATGATTGCCCAACGTTTTGTTATGTATGCCTTTTTCTTTTTCTTTTGAATGGCTTTATAAATTTGCTCAGCTGCTTTCTGAGGTGATGACATCCAAAAAATTTTATCCCCTCTGGCCATGGCTGTATTGACAAAACCAGGCTGGACATCAGTTATCACTATTGGGAGATCTCTTTTTGATATTTTCACCCGAAGACCTTCCATATAATTAGACATAAAAGCCTTTGAGGCATTGTATGCCGGTGCAACACCGCTGCCTCGTATCCCGGCGACTGAAGAAATCCCCGCCAAATGACCAGATCCTTTTTTCATAAAATACTGCACAGCCCTACCGGCAATGGCACAAAAACCCGACACATTTGTATCTATCGTTTCCTTTTCTTTGTTCCAGTCTAAATCGTCATTCAAATATCCTGTTCCAGCGCTTATAATCATCAAATCAATGCCGCTCATTGCTTGAATCAATTTATCAATAGAATGAATAGTGTTGTCTGTTTCAGTGATATCCAATATGAGTTGATATGTTTTTGTCTGCAGTTCTGAAGCCAGAGATTCTAATAATGCCGCACGACGGCCTACAACACCCACCTCATACCCATGTGAAGCATATGTTTTTGCCAATGCCCGACCAATCCCTGATGTGGCTCCTATTATGATTACTTTTTTCATTTTTTATTCAACCCATTTATTCAATATAAATTTACGCGGATTCCTTTTGCCTTTAAACAGCCTGTCCCATGGCATGGGCAGCCACCCAGGCTGTTGTCCAAGCGTTTTGAAAATTAAACCCCCCTGTCATTCCATCAATATCAAGAATTTCACCGGCAAAATAAAGACCAGGACACACCCGGCTTTCCATGGTTTTAAAATTCACCTCATTTAAACGCACCCCGCCGCAAGTGACATATTCCTCCTGGAACGTGCTTCTCCCTGTAACGTTATAGACCCCCTCAAAAACTTCGTTTGCCAATTGAATCATTTGGGTTTTCTTCAGATCAGCCCAGCGCTGTTCTTCATTGATGCCAGCGGCACGCACAAGGCTCTCCCAAAGGCGGTGCGGCAAATCAAACAATCTATGGGCAGCAATTGTCTTCTTCGGATAAAATGTTTTAAACCGGCGCATATCCCTCTGAATAATGTCCAGATCAAAACCAGCCCAGTTGATCTGAATCCTCGCCTGATAACCACGCTCATGAAAGACCCGCGCGCCCCAAGCAGACAGCTTCAAAATAGCCGGACCACTCAATCCCCAATGCGTCACAAGAATCGGCCCGGTTTGACACAAAGAAGTCCCAACCAGACGCACCTGCGCGTTCTTCATCACAAGGCCGGCCAATCCTTTCAATCGATTATCAGGCACTGTAAAGGTAAAAAGAGAAGGCACTGGCGGCTCAATGCAATGGCCCAAATCCTGCGCCCATTGATACCCCTGGGGATCACTGCCTGTGGTCATAAGCAACCGATCACAAATAATTCTCTCCCCTGATTGAAGAGAAAGACAAAAACCAGATGACCCATTGCGCTCAACAGACGCTATCATGGCATTGGTACGCACATCAACACCTGCCTTTTTGGCCAGTCCAATAAAAAGCTCTATAATTGTTTGAGATTTGTTAGATTGAGGAAAAAGACATCCATCAGACTGGGTTTTGAGTGCCACCCCGTGTGACTCAAACCATTCCACAGTGTCACGCGGTTGAAACCGGTGAAAAGGCCCCAAAAGCGCTTGTGCACCGCGTGGATAATTTTGCACCAAAAGTTTAGGATCAAAACAAGCATGTGTCACATTACAGCGGCCGCCGCCAGACACGCGGACCTTGGCAAGCACCTTGGCACTTTTTTCCAAAACAATCAGACGTGCATGCGGATATGCCTCAGCGCAAACAACAGCCCCAAAAAACCCAGCCGCCCCGCCGCCCACCACCACAATATTCATTGGATCATCCATGCCAAGGGAGACTCACATAAACCAGCAATCGCTTGCCTCCCATTTGAATTAATTGTTTATCGTAAATGAATTCAGCCGCGCGTTTTTTGCAACCCAGCAGTGGTTTAACCCATTTAAATTGATGGGTTTGTAGCCCGCCGATTCATCGGCGCTTTTTGAGGGTTGCCCAGAATTTTCAAACGGGCTGAGCCACTAGCGTAACATCACTACACAGCTTTCATAATATAAAAAGAATACCCGTAATGTTCCCCATGCTCTTTAAAGAACTTCATTTCTTCTTCTGTTTCTTTAATAACGGATTGCATGATTTTGTCTTCGGAATTTTTGAAAGAGCTCATGTTTTTTGTAAGTGGTCCATAATAATTATCCCACCAAGCCTTTGCAGGCAAACGGTGAATTCCTAAAACTTCAAAACCTGATAAATTGGCATGATTTGAATTTTCTGATTCAGTGCCGATAGCAGGGTACGCCTTTTGCCAATAAACCCGTACAGATTCCGGAACTGCATTCGTGAAATAATTCATTTCCGAAATAACAGCCATTCCATTAGCTGCCATCAGCGGTCTCCAAGCTTTCAATGCCCCTTCGAATGTCAAGTTATAAGCAGCCCCCTCGGACCAAAGCAGATCAATGGTTTCTGGTTGCCAACCAAGACGCCCCATGTCGCATTCGATTGCTTCTACCAAATGGTCAAGTCCACGCTGTTTTGCTCGGTTTATCAGCTCATTAAGAAATTCCCGCGAGAAGTCTACTGCGCGTATTTTTGTTTTAAATTTGTCTGCCAGCAACAGTGTTCCCGCACCAGCACCGCAGCCGATATCAGCTATGCGTGGATTTTTTGGCAAGTCTTTAATCAGCGAAAGAATATAATTCGAATAGTTTGTGTCACCCGGACCTTGCCTCTCTAGCCCGAGATGCAGTCTGATAAGCGCTTGAATATATTTTTCATGTTCTTTCATTTGGATTGTTGGCCTTGTTAATTATTCCGTGTATATGATATTGTTGTGTTTGTTAAACATTTCGCACCAATAATCAATTAATTGGTCAACATCATTGATCGTGCCAAAAAAATTTGTCTTTTTTCGGTGCAGATTGTTACGATTTTGGGGATTGACATACCATATCACACACCCCAGTCAATTAACTGCTTAACTGCGACTGGTATAATAAACTTCTTCGAAAGGTTGTATGACGACAAAACCTTCTCCGCTAAATTGCATTTGAAACGATTCCCCACTGCCCCTGCCAAAAAATGTTTTTAAACTTATATCTGTTTTTAATTCAGGTTGCAGGTTCGATGACCAAGCAATAGTGGCATTGGGATCTGTTATCACTGGATTACCAGGTGTCACTTTTAAAGTCACAGGATCAAAATAGCTTGTTATGGCGATCATGCCTTTTCCAGAAAGATGCATATTAAAAAGTCCACCGGACAACATACCCGCAATTCTTTTTATTAATTTAATATCCCATTTTATAGAAGGCTCAAAAGCCAATACATCATTTCCATTTACGCATATGGATTGGTTCTCTAAATTAATGACAGAGATCGTCTTGAACTTATCAGCTAAATATACCGCTCCTTTGCCTTCGGCTTTCATCAAGCGAGCCCCTTCGCCGGTTAGGAATTTTTTAAACATTTTAGCTGCTCCATGTTCCAGTATACCTTCACGCGTAAATTTGACGTTACCACGATACGCAACCATTGCACCAGCCTTAGACCAAATCGTGCCATTTAGGTTGACTTCTAGTAAATAAGGATTTTCTAACTCAAAAAGCCCTTCACCTTTCTCTTGTTGAGAAGTTTTGTTGACAAATTCATCCAAGCTGTATATTCCCATATTATACTCCTTTTGTTTTTAATATCTTGGTTAATTAATAATCAACTCGGATGAAATTTCATAAATTGCACTTTCATGAACCTCAAGCGTCGGATTATGATATTCCCCACTAACCAATCGGTCATCGTCTGAAAATTTAGTCCACTCCG
>JANQER010000382.1 GCA_028278255.1 Elusimicrobiota bacterium
TGTAGATCTCTTTATGTATTGAGCGGGGCGCGAAGTGCGGCTTTTAACCATAAAAAATATTTTTGTAAGATTTTTACCCACAGATTCTGTGAAAGAGCCGAAATTAGAAATTGGAAATTAAATATATGGATAACTGGATGGCACAGATGAATGACACAATACGGAGACACAGGCTTCACCCCCCCTTCGTCACCCCTTGTCACCCTTTGTTACCCCTTGTCACCCGAGGTTCACGAGGTTCACAATGATTAAATTCTTTTTAAATAGAAGTGTTTTGGCGAATCTTTTGACCATTTTTATTGTGGTGGTCGGCGGATATCATTTCGTGAATGTGCGGCGCGAGGCATTTCCTGAAATTGATTTTGATTTTGTGACAGTTTTAACGCCGTATCCCGGGGCATCGCCTGAAGAAGTGGAGCGTTTGGTGACCCGGCGCATTGAGGAACAGCTGAGGACTGTGAGTGATATTGAGGAAGTGACTTCCACCTCGATTGAAGGGCAGTCTTTTATTTTTATGAAGCTGAATGATGATTTGAGTGACCGCGACTCTGATAAGGTTGTGCGGAATATTGAGCAGGCTGTGTCGCGCGTGCGCGGTTTGCCGGCAGAAGCGGAAAAACCCATTATTGATGAAATGACTTCTGATAGGCCTTTGATCACTTTGTCAGTGCTTGGCGGTACAGATGAAGACCGTCATGCGTTTGCTGATGATATGGCTGATATGTTGGAGAATATAGAAGGTGTGGCCAAGGTGGAGCGGCAGGGGTATAGAAAGAAAGAAGTGATGATTGAGGCTGACCGTGAAAAATTAACGCGTTATCGGATTACTTTGGCTGAGATTGCTGCTGCTGTGCGCAATCGTAATTTGGATGTGTCTGCCGGCACTGTGGAGATTGGGGCTGAAGAAGTGTGGGTGCGGGCCATGGGCACTGTGTACACGGCTGAGGAAGTGGGGGGGATTATTGTGCGCGGGAATGATGAGCGGTCATTTGTGCGCATCAAAGATTTGGCCAGGGTGTATGAGCGGTTTGAAGAAGAACGTGTGATTTCACGGGCCAATGGCAGGCCCAGTATTAATTTAAATGTGCGCAAGGTAAAAACAGGCGATACCATTGTTTTGGCTGATAAGGTGAAAAAGATTCAAGAGGATATGGGACCTCGGGCAAAAAAATTGGATATAGAGTTGGCCACGTCTGATGATATATCATTTTTTATTAAGCGGCGTTTGAAAGTCATGACCAATAATATGGGATTGGGCGGGTGTTTGATTCTGTTGTCTCTTTTTTGTTTTTTGGATTGGCGCTTGGCATTGGTGGCAGCAGCTGGTGTGCCGATTTCTTTGGCAGCAGCGTTTGTGCTGGCTGTGCCCATGGGTTTTACGATTAATTTGTTGTCTCTTTTTGCTTTTATTATTGTGCTGGGTATGCTGACGGATGACGCTGTTGTGGTGGCTGAGAATATTTACCGGCATTTGGAAATGGGCAAAAAACCTATGCAAGCAGCTGTGGATGGGGCCAGGGAAGTGGTGGCGCCTGTGCTGGCCTCTGTGAGCACGACTTGCTGTGCGTTTTTACCGTTTGCCATGATGTCTGGGATAATGGGGAAGTTTTTGTTCATATTCCCGGTGATCGTGATTTTGTCTTTTATTGCCAGTGCTTTTGAAGCATTTTGCATTCTGCCTTCTCATGTGGTGGATTTGATGCCTTTTGGTGCGCCTGTGGAGAAGACAAAAAACAGAGGGTGGTTCACCAAAGTGCAGGGGTGGTACAGGCGGGCTTTGTCTTGGTCTTTGAATCATCATTGGAAATTTTTGCTTGGGCTTTTTGTGTTTTTGCTGCTCACGGGTTTTGTGGCCAAATGGCGGTTGAAAGTGGTGATGTTTCCGCCTGGTTTGATTGATCAGTTTTTTATTCAAGTGGAAATGCCGCAAGGCACTGGTTTGCCCAAAACAGAAGAGGTGTTAAAGAAGGTAGAAGAGATTGTTTTGAAACTGCCGTCAGATGAGCTGGATGAGGTGACTGCCAATGTGGGCCTGAAGGGGTTTGAGGAATCATTGCGCATGGGCACGCATTATGCGCAAGTGCGTGTGTTTTTAACGCCTGAAGAGCATCGTGAACGCAAGACCAAGGTGATTGTGGAGGAGCTGCGCAAGAAAGTCAATGCTTTGCCGGATGCTGAAAAAATAGCTTTTCAGGAATTGCACCCTGGCCCGCCTGTGGGCATGGCTGTGCAAATGCGCGTGTGCGGCAGGGATTTGGATACAATTGGTACGATTGTGGATGAGGTGAAGCAGGAACTTCACACCATGAGTGGGGTGGTGGATATTGAGGATTCCCGTGAAGGCGGCAAAGATCAGCTTCAAGTGGTTTTGAATGACAAAGAAGCGGCTTATGCCGGGCTGGATGTGTCCAAAGTGGCGCAAAATATTTTCTTTGCTGTGGACGGGGGCGAGGCCAGTGAGATCCGCCGGGAATCTGAAAGAGATGAAGTGAAAATCAAGGTGCGGCTGGAAGAAGAGCAGCGCAACAGTCCCAAAGAACTTTTGGCGCTTGAAGTCCTGAACAACAGAGGCAGGCCTGTGCGCTTGGGCACAGTGGCATCTATTCAGAAAGTCAAGGGGCCTTCTTTTTTGCAAAGATATAATTTTAAACCTGTGGTCACTGTGACAGCTGATGTGGAATTGGATAAGATTACATCGCGTGAAGCCAATGCGTATTTGAGAGAAATGGTTGCAGAAGACATGACATTGAGTCAATGGAAAAAAAATCGTGTGGCAGATTATATGTCTCTTTTAATGAAAAAGCTTAAAGAATCAGATGAGATAAAAAAAGCAAAGGTTGTTCGTGAAAATGAATTTAGTCTGGTTGAAAGATGTGCGCAAACAGGACGAATTTTTCTGGGAATGCCTTCGTCTGGAGATATTGTTAAAGCCATCCTTTTTAAAATTAAATTGTTAAAAATGGCGCATCAAGAGGTCATTGTTGATGAATCATACAAGGCCCGCCAAGTCAGGCTTTTTTTGGAATTTCTGAAGATTGTGAAAAAAAGCGGTTCTCCAGAAGAAACTTTTAAATCAATCAGAGCGCAATCTTTTGTTTCTATTCCTTCTGGCTATGAAATTATTTTCGGGGGGGAGGAAAAAGACACGCAGGAATCCATGCAGTCATTGGG
>JANQER010000388.1 GCA_028278255.1 Elusimicrobiota bacterium
AGCCCGAAGGTCTTTGGCCATGTCGCTTCCTGCTTGGTACCGGTTGTCCGGACTTTTTTGCAAAGCCTTATCAATCACAGCTTTTATGGCAGGGGTCACACGCTCACGTGAATACGTGGTGGGATCAGGATGCGCTTCGTTGGATATTCTAAACAAAAGCGTTGCCAGACTGTCGCCGTCAAAAGGTTTTTGTCCGGTCAGCATTTCATAAAGCATCACACCCAATGAAAATAGATCCGCGCGGCCATCCACTTTTTTGCCAGCCACCTGTTCAGGCGACATATAGCTGGGCGTGCCCATCACAGTGCCGGTCTGTGTTTTGGAAGAAGCTGTAATGCGGGCAATGCCATAATCCGTGACACGCAATGTCCCATCTTGAAGCAGCATAATATTGGCGGGCTTAATATCACGATGAATGACCCCATTTTTATGCGCGTAATCCAAAGCATCTGCCACAAGCGCCGCGTATTCCAATACTTTCGGCACAGGGAACAAATTGTCTTTGTGGCAATATTTTTTCAGATCCTCGCCATTTAACAATTCCATGGCGATGAAAGATATGTCATGATCATCTCCGGCATCAAAAATACGCACAATATTGGGATGATTCAAAGTCCCGGCAGATTCCGCTTCTCTGAAAAAGCGTTCTTTGATCTCATGAATGGACTGTTCGTCAATATCATCATCAAATTTTAATGTTTTAATGGCCACCTTCCGGTTGATTTTCGGGTCTTTGCCCAGATAAACAATCCCCATTGCGCCTCGTCCGAGTTCTTTTTCAATTTCATACCGGCCCAAGGTGGGCTTAACAGAAGCCCCTTCAATCACCACAGTGCCTTCCTTACGTGAACCGCCAAGACCGCCGCCCATGACCATTGTTTCACCGGCTGTTTTGGCCAGTTTTAATTTGTCTTTGATGTCTTTGTACCCGGGATGGACTTTCCCAATATGCTCATAAACCACCAAAGCCTTGTTGAACTGCCTTTTCCGCTCAAAATCCAATGCCAAATTATACAGAAGCTCTTTCATGGCCTCATCCACAGGACATTTCCGGAATTTTTCAAAAGCCATGTCCAGCATGCCCTGCCCTTGAAAGGAGAGGCCCAGCATCTTGTTGGTTTCAATGCCTTCTGCTTCCACCAGCTCTTTGCGCCGTTCTGTAAAGAAAAACCGGCGCACAGTGATCACGGCATATGCCAAAATCAATAAGGCCAAAGGATAAAAAATCTTGATCCAATAGTTCATGGCCATGAAAAAATAAAAACCAATGATGGTGATGGACAGAATGAAAATCGCGGTTGACACTGCCGCCCAGCGGGCTTTTAAACGAGGCAGAAGCAAAACCACAAACAAACCTGCAAAAAGGATGACGAGCAATTCATAGGTCTCTGCCCACTCAGGACGGACCAGATAATCCCCGCCCAAAATATTCTGCAAAACAGTCACCACAATACCGGCGGAAGGAAACACGGATTCCACAGGCACCACATAATTGGCGCCAATGCCAGTGGCCATAATACCCACAAGAACAATTTTGTTTTTGAAACTGCCGGCAGGCACGTCTCCAGCCAGCACATCTATTGCGCTTTTGGATTTCAGATCCCGAAATTCACCCTGATAATTCACCAAAAGTGTGTTGTCTGAGTCCAAAGGAACATGTCGATTGCCCAAACGGATTTCATGCCCCAGTTTGACTTGAATATCCTCTGAATTCAATCCCAGAGCCACACGCGCCATTTCAAGAGCCAAAGACGGAAAAATATGGTCCTGATAAGACAGGATAACCGCTTTTCTTCTCATGGATCCATCATTGTCCGGGAACATATTGCTGTGCCCAAACCCTGACGCCCCTTTGAAAAAAGATTCAATAGGGATAAGAGGATCAAAAACTTCTTTTAATTGATAAGGCCTCTCAGATGTTTTGATATTCGAAAGTGAATATCCTTTCATTCTGACAAGAGCCTCGTCAGTTTCATCAGTCAAATCAGATGATTCATCCAGGGAAGTAAAAATCATGGGCAGCACAACCCCGGGCGTGGCCATCAGAGTCTGGGCCAGCTGCGCATCATTGTCCAAGGTGCTCTCAGCAGAATCAAACATCTCTTTGACTGAATCAAAAGGCGCCAGAGGATCTTTTTTCACATACCTTTTGTAACGGGAATCTCTTTTGGCTTTTTTGATAAATGGCTTTAATGCTTTTTTTTGTCCCTGAAGCACTTCATTAAAAGACATCCTGAGGTCGCGCACAACTTCCAAACCCTGATTCTGTTCCGGTTCAGTGTAAAGGATATTCAGTCCAATGACCCGCGGGCCGTCAGCAGCAATTTTGTCAATCAACTGGGCAATGTAACCGCGCGGCCAAGGCCAGCGGCCCACAGACTCAATGCTGTCGTCATCAATCACCACAGGAACAATTTGCTTGGAGAGTTCGGTTTTAGGTTTCAGGCAAAGTCTGATGTCGTAGAGTTTTTGTTCAAAGGATTCCAGGAAGGAGGCTTCAAAATAAGCAAAAGCCAGCACCATAAAGGTGAGCATCACGCCGAATATCGTATCTAACAGCCAGCTTTTTTTCATATGCCAATTTCGTTGTTCAAGTGCTGTTTTTTTATACGTCTCTTTTAAAAATCTGTGCGGCCTATCCCTCGGGGGGCTTGGGCTGCTGCTTTGATTTCTCAAAAGCGGCTTCTCTCTGCTTTTTCCGGGAATTGATCCGTTCCCTCAGCAAATTTTCAAGCGGGGGATTTTCTCCCAGCATCCTTTGAAAAACATCATGCGTGATGGTTAATATTTCCGTGTCATTTTCCAAAACCTTGATAGTGGCTGTGGCAGAGGTGGATTCCAGCAATGACATTTCTCCAAAAAAATCACCGGCTTTTAATTCAGCCAATTCCACCCGCTCTCCTTGAGATTTAGCGGCCACCGTCACGCTGCCCTGCTTGATCACATAAAAATTATTGCTCACTTCCCCCTGAAATATAACAGTCTGCCCTTTCCTGTACATACGCCTGTCAATCACCGCTGTGATGCGGCGCAACTGTTCATCTGTGAAAAAAGACAAAACATCCACATTTTTTTTCAAAAATACTGTATCATCAAAAGGCACTGATCCCTCCTTATACAAAAAACAAATCCTAAACTCTAAATCCGAAATCCTAAATAACTCTAAAATATAAATTACTTTATTATAGCATTTTCGTCAATTGATATGTCATTCCCTAAAAATTTGGCTGATGACACTCTTTCGGTCACTTGATCAATATCCACGTCTTCAATCTCGCTGGAAGACCTTTTTTTCAACTCGGCCTTCCCAACGGCCAATTTCTTTTCCCCGACTGTCACGCGCCATGGAATTCCCAACAAATCCGCATCCTTGAATTTCACGCCGGCCCGGCAATCCCGGTCATCCAGCAGCACAGCCAATCCCTTGGCTTTCAAATCATGATAAATTTTTTCCGCTGTTGTCATTAATGCGGGCTCAGACACGTTCAAAGGCAGCACAATCACATCAAACGGGGCCAGGTGTTCAGGCCATATAATGCCATTGCCATCATGACACTGCTCAATAGCCGCTGCCACAATCCGGCTCACGCCAATGCCGTAGCATCCCATCACAAAAGGTGTTTTCTCTCCTTTGTCTGTTAAAAACCCGGCCCGCATGGCTTGGGAATATTTTGTCCCCAACATGAAGGTGTGGCCCACTTCGATTCCTTTATGAAATAAAAATGTCTTTTGACACCGCGGACACAAATCTCCCTCCTGCACCTTGCGGATATCCGCGTATCGGGAAGGTTTGTAATCACGGCCCACATTGATATTGATCAAATGCTTGTCTTTTTTATTCGCACCCGAAACGCCATTCACCACATCAGACACAGCATGGTCCGCCACAATAACAGCATTCAGACCCACAGGCCCTGCATAGCCCACATCGCATCCTGCTGTTTGTTGATACACCTCATCCGATGCTTTGTGCAATATCTTGGCATCCAATAACCTTTGGAGCTTGGCCTCATTCAGCTCATGATCCCCACGCACAAGAGCCACAACCGGCTTTTCATCCGCCACATAAAAAAGTGTTTTGATCATCTTATCAGCTGACACCTTTAAAAGACGCGCCACATCCTCCACTGTCCAGGTGTCGGGCGTATCCACTTCTTCAATATCCGCCATATCATCTTCATCTTTGACATGCGGCGGCAAAGCTTCTGCGCGTTCCACATTGGCGGCATAACCGCAGACCTCGCAAGAGGCAATGGTTTCTTCACCAGTGTCAGCCAACACCATAAATTCATGAGAAAAATTCCCCCCAATAGCGCCTGTTTCCGCTTCCACAGGACGAAATGCCAAACCGCATCGGCTGAAAATACGATTATACGCTTCAAAAACGTCCTGATACATCCGGCCCAAATCCGCTTCATCCGCATGAAAAGAGTATGCGTCCTTCATGTAAAATTCCCTGGCGCGCATCACCCCGAATCTGGGGCGGATTTCATCTCTGAATTTTGTTCCGAATTGATAAAGGAGCAAGGGCAGCTCACGATAAGACCTGACTTCCCTGCGCACCAAATCAGTGATCACTTCTTCAGCTGTCGGAGCCAAACAAAAGTCAGTGTCTTTCCGATCCTTTAAACGGACCAATTCTTTCCCATAAACCTGCCAGCGCCCGGTTTCGTCCCATAACTCCCTGGGCTGTAAGACAGGCAGCCAAACCTCCTGCCCGTTGACCCTGTCCATTTCTTCACGGATAATTTGCTCCACCTTTTTCAAGACGCGCAAACCCAAAGGGAGCCACTCATAGAGGCCGGCCGCCACTTTTCGGATCAAACCAGCGCGCAGCATGAGCCGCGCAGACAACGTGTCCGCATCAGCCGGCAGTTCTTTTAAAGTGGGTATAAGATATTTTGATAGTTTCATAAAAAATCAGACCACAGACTATAGACCATAGACCAAAGACCGAAGACAAAAATTCATAAAAAAACATCATCATCAAAATTCAAATAATAATTTCCTAAAACGAACATAGAAATCTACCAATGACACCTGTGACAAATAAAATCTTTATGGTCTCTGGTCTTCGGTCCCATCCGACTATCTGGGATCATGCCTGGCGGCAAGATCTTATGGTCTTTGGTCTTGACTATTTTCTTGTTGTACATTTTTCATTTTCTTGGACACGATCATCCGTTGAATATCACTGTATGTGGCAAACACCAAAATTCCCAAGAGAAGAGACAAGCCAATGGCATTGGCTCTTTGCATGGCTTTGGCGCTCGCTGGTTTGCGGGCAATGCCTTCCCAAAGGAAAAACATCAGGTGCCCGCCGTCCAATATGGGAATAGGAAACAAATTAAAAAGACCAATGCCCACAGAGATAAGGGCAATCAAGTAAATAAAATCTTTCATGCCTGACTTCGTGGCTTTGGCCACCACATTGGCAATCCCAATGGGCCCTGCCAAATCCGGTTTTTCCCGCCTCACAATTTTATTCCCCAAATATTTAAGCGTAAAAACCGTCCACCCCACACACTGTTTCACCCCAATGCCCATGGACTGAAAAAAACCGGCTTTAATATATTCTACACTCGGGGTAATGCCAATCAACCCCACATCCAAACGCTCATCCCGTTTGGGCGTCAAAGACACAGTGATTTCTTCATGGCCGCGCTGCACAACAACTGTCACCGGCTTGTCAGGAGACTGATGAATCTTGCCGGCCAATGCCGTCCACGAATCAACGGGCGTGTTGTCAATAGACAAAAACAGGTCGCCGGTCTGCAATTTGGCCTGATGCGCTGGAAAGCCTTCCATCAAATCGCCGATCACGGGTTTGTCTGAAGCTGTGGGAATACCCCATACAAACGCAATAAAAGCAAAGAGAAAAAAAGCCAGCACGTAATTCATGCCAGGCCCGGCAAGAATCACAGGAATCCGGCGATACCAAGGCTGTGCAAAAAAGTCACGCGGGTCTTTGGGTTTGGGTGGTTCGGCATTCTCTTTTTTGGATTCTTCAAACTCCATATCCCCGGCCATGCGCACTTCCCCGCCCAAAGGGATCCAAGCCAAACAATAGCGTGTTTCACCCCATTGAAACCCGCACAGTTCCGGTCCCAGCCCAAAAGAAAATCTTTCCACTTTGATCCCTGTTTTTTTGGCCACAATAAAATGCCCGAACTCATGAACAAAGATCACCAGCCCAAAAACCACCAAAATCCCCAACGCACTGATTAAAAAAGACATGTTATCTCCTATATTAATTGAATGTGGCTAAGCGTTTTTTCTGTTTCTCCATTGGAACCGTAGCCTGCCGATTTATCGGCGCTTTTGAGAGGTCTTGAACGCCCTCCGACGATGAAAGACGCCGATGAATCGGCGGGCTACAAAAAACACTAAAACACACTTACTTTATATGTTTGATTCCTGGCCCACTGATCCGCCTTCAGCACTTTTTGCAAATCCATTTTCTTTTCTTTGGCCAGAATATTTTGTTCTCGGGGGAAAGCATTCATCACTCTTTGAATGACTTTTGAAATATCTGTGAATAAAATGTGTCCGCCCAAAAATGCTTTGACGGCTTCTTCATTGGCCCCGTTAAACACCGCAGGCCATAACCCGCCTTTGCGGCCTGCTGTCAGCACAAGATTCAAGCAGGGAAACCGATGAAAATCAGGCTTAAAAAATTCCAGTTTTTGAATTTTCTCCAACTCCAAATACCGCAGCTGCGCAGGCACGCGTTCCGGATAAGTCAAAGCATATTGAATCGGCAGCCGCATGTCCGGATGAGACAGCTGCGCCAATACAGCCCCGTCCTCAAATTCCACCAAAGAATGCACAATAGACTGGGGATGAATCACAATATGAATTTTGTCCATGGGCACGCCAAAAAGATAGTGCGCCTCAATGGCTTCCAAGCCTTTGTTTGTCAGGGTGGCGCAATCAATGGTGATTTTCTTGCCCATCTGCCATGTGGGATGCGCCAATGCCTGGGACACTGTGACTTTATCCAAAGATCCTTTGTGCTGATAAAAAGCCCCGCCTGAAGCCGTGAGAATGATCCGGCGGATGGACCGATTGTTTCTGACTCCGGACAATTCAGAATTAAGACATTGAAACACAGCCGAATGTTCACTGTCCACAGGGATGATCTGCGCCCCAGAACAACACGCTTCCCGCATCACCAAATCACCTGCCACAACAAGCGCTTCTTTGTTGGCCAAAGCCACTTTTTTTCCCTGTTTCAACGCTGCCAACAACGGTTCAAGTCCGGCAAATCCCACCACAGAGGACAACACCATATCACTGTTTTTCTGCCCGGCCAATTGTTTAAGACCCGAAGCGCCTTTCAATACCTTCAACTTTAAATGCTTCTGTTTGGCCCAAACTTTTATATCAATCGCAGCTCTGTCATCAGAAACAGATACCAATTTCACGCCAAAATCACAAATTTGTTTTTTCAATAAACCGATATTACTATGGCCGGACAAGCCAACAACCTGATATTTCTCTTTGAGGCCCCTTTTGGCATTTAGCTGACTAACCACCTTCAGTGCATTAACACCAATAGAACCCGTGGACCCTAAAATAATAATGTTTTTCATGCTTAAAAAGGATGAAGAGGGATGAATACGGTTGAATAGGGTTGAAAAGGGGTACAAAACCTTAAAAGATCTTCTAACCCTCTTTTTAATATACTTTGCCCCTTATTCATTCCTATTCATCCTTATTCACCCCTATTCATCCTTTTTAAAATTAACATCTGCCGGTGACAATCAAATAAAAATACAAAAACGGTGCGGAAAAAATAAAAGAATCAAACCGATCCAAAACACCCCCGTGCCCGGGCAGCAAAGAAGAGGAATCTTTCACGCCAAAACAACGCTTCATCAATGATTCCGCCAAATCTGACAACTGCGCCAACACGCCCAACACGCCGGCCAAAAGGGCTATTTCCATGCGCGTGAATTCAGGTTTCAGCCACACTTCATGCAAAAACAGCGCCAACAAAACAGCTGCGCTTAAACCGGCCACAGCCCCTTCCCAGGATTTTTTCGGACTAATGGCAGGCGCCAGCCGGCGCTTCCCCGCCAAAAGCCCCACAGCCCATGCCGCAATATCTTGGATCCATATCAGTAAAACCAGAAAAAAAGAAATATCTCTCCCTATAAAAAAAAGATCTCCATGAGGCCCGCGCAATTCCCGCAAAAGCATAAAATAGCCCAAAGGCATCACAACAAACAACAACCCCAATCCGGACATACTGATTCTCAGCATGGACAAACTTTTGTCCCGCCGAAAAACTTCTCTCATCACAAAAACAAACACCAAAAAAATCAGTATAAAAGCCGGTGATTGCGCGGAAAAAGGTATGGATATTTTCATCCCGGGGAACCCCATGGCCGCAACCAACAAAACACCGCCTATCAAGCCGCACCACGATTGCGTCGCATAACCACCGGCTTCAGCCATTCCATGAAACTCCCAAAGAGCCAAAAACACCAAAAAAAACATAAAAAGCAAAAATGGCAGCCCCCCCAAATAAAGGACCCATAAAAAAAGAGGCGCTGTCACAAGCGCTGTGATCACACGCGGCAAAATAATCCTCATAAATATTCAACTCCATATAGTTGTTCAATTTTTTAATCTGTATAAAATATCAAACTTCTTAACGCCAAGCAACCCTCATAACCCGGAGAAAACGGAAATGCAAAAATTCAAACACTCCAATCCGTTTTTTTAGCCACTTTCTATTTTTCATAAATATCCTTTTTCAACGGCAAAGTTGCGCAAAATTTCAAGGTAAAAACCCCTTGTATTCTACCCTGAATAGGAAGAACAGGTCAACACAGGCAACAGGCTCCTATATTAAAAGTATTTTGTAACCATTAAATTGAATATAGTTAAATGAGATTTTTGGGAAAAATAAATTGCTTTTAATTTTTCGTCTTTTCGAAGAATTGAACAATCCAACTTAGAACGCTCATTTATTTTTACTCCAAATCCTAAACCTTTGGTTAATGTGTTTTTTTTCCTAATCAACCTACCAACAGGAAAATACTCATTATCCTGATCAAAGGAATAAGAAAATTGGCTTGTTATTTTATTAAAAAAGAAATATTCAAAACCTATCCCCAAATTGCCGCCGTGATATCGAGATTGCTTTTTGGAAAGCTTATTGAGCATCTCTTTGAAATGAATTCCACTTTTAAAACCTATCAATCCTTTTAAATGATTAAATCGAAAGGATGGTTCAATATCAAAAAAATAGGAATTATATTTTATTCTCTGAAATAGAGTCCCATTTGCCCCTTTTTGCAACCGACTCTCTCTATTAAACTTGGCTTCTAATCCAAAACCAAATCTTTGACTCGTCGTTAACCACAAAACCCTCCCTCGCGAGAGAAAATCCTTAATTGTAGCAACTGTTCCACTGCTGTTATATCTCTCTTTGTTAAAATCAGATGTTAACGTAAGAAAAAACAAATCATTCCTTTTGAACAGAACCTGAGTTCCAAATCCATCAGTTTTAATATCTTCATTAGTTGTTAAAACACTCTTTTCCTTTTTCCCTGATAAAGCCAGAACAATATTTTTTCTCCCACCAGGAAGCCATCCCACTCCGAGTGTGTATGAAATCGGATCTGCCTGCAATTTCCCGGCAGGGGAGTCATAATTATTAACATTGTTTAATATTTCTGTTTTAACTCCTAACAAAAAAGAGGTTATTTTCTTATTGAAAGCTAAACTGACAAGAGATTGGTTTGTAAAATACTCATTGGCTGAAGAATTTAATCGTTCAAATTGCCTTATGAGGGAAACTTCAAAAGCTTGATAGTCACTTCGAGTTACTCCGTACAGACCATAAACCCCGGCTTTATTAAAGTCTGTTGGCGGGATTTGAATACCTTTGTTCTGATAATCTCCTAAAGAAAATATCACGCGATTTCTTGTTTCATCAACAAGGATACCAGCCGGGTTGCTTCCGTAATGATATAGGCCCAAACTATTCGCCTCATCAAGAATGGATAAATTTAACTGTAAAGCCGTTATCCTTTCGGACTTAGTGTTTAAATTATCAGGAGCAAAAGCATTCCCGAGTGAAACTGAAAAAACAATTAACATTAACAACAAAACAATAATTTTATTCATTTTTCCCTCATCATTGATATAGTTGTTGGACACAAATAAAACCTTCTTAAGCAACTTAATTGCTGCACATTGGTTATGCTTTGCCCATTTAAAAAGTCAGCCTCGTGAATTTTTATAATGCTAAATTTGCAATTTTCTGCTTGACTGAATCAAATCCCGCCGAATCGCCGGCTTCTTGACTGGTAATCGATCAAGGCCCGATAAAACTGCTCACGGCGAAAATCCGGCCAATACGCCGGACTGATGTGGATTTCGGAATAAGCGCACTGCCACAACAAGAAATTAGAGATCCTGTATTCGCCGGATGTGCGAATCAGCAAATCCGGATCAGGCACATCTGCCGTATAGAGATGATTGGCAACGGCTTTTTCATTGACTGTCCGGCAGCCCTCTTGCACGAGCGTATTGACGGCATCCACAATTTCCTGGCGTCCGCCATAATTCAGCGCCAGATTAAGTATCAGGCCCGTGTTGTGTTGCAAGGCTTGTATATTCTTTTGAAGTTCCTTCTGAACACCCGGCGGGAGCGCAGACAAACGGCCAATGGCGCGGAGCTGCACATTGTTTTTGTCCAGCGCTTTGACTTCATAGCGCAGCATATGCACCAGCAGCTTCATTAACCCTTGTATTTCCTTGACAGGCCTCTGCCAGTTTTCCGTTGAAAAAGCATAAAGAGTCAAAAATTTAATACCCAGTTCACCACAAACCCTGACAATTTCTCGCACACTTTCAGTCCCAGCGCGATGCCCCATCAACCGCGGCAGTCCTCTTTTTTTCGCCCAACGCCCGTTTCCATCCATGATAACAGCCACATGCACCGGCAATCGGGAAACATCAATATTTTTTAATAATTGATTTTCTTTTAAGGACATAAAAAGTTTTCAATATCGCGGCCTTTGGCCGCCAATTTCGCACCCGAAGGGTGCTCATTTCGCGAACAAGGTGAGCCAATTTCAACGGCTGAAAGCCGTTATACTTCCATAATATCCTTTTCTTTCTTGGACAAAGAGTCATCAATGTCTTTGATATACTGATTGGTGATGTTTTGCATCGAGACCTCGGCACTTTTGCGCTGATCCTCTGTGATCACTTTGTCCTTCTCTGATTTTTTGATCTTCTCCATGCCGTCACGGCGGTCATTGCGAATGGACACACGAAACTCTTCAGCCATTTTCTTCACAACCTTGACCAGGTCCCGGCGGCGTTCTTCCGTTAAGGTGGGCACTGTGATGCGAATGATCTTGCCGTCATTATTGGGCGTCAGCCCCAAATCAGATGTGTGAATGGCTTTTTCAATGGCCTGAAGCGCGGACGCATCCCATGGTTTAATCTCAATGGTTCTGCCGTCAGGCACCCCCACAGCAGCCACTTGTTTCAAAGGCGTCTGTGCCCCATAATACTCAACACGAATATTATCCAATAATGTGCCTGTGGCCCGGCCCGTCCGGATGGACACAAATTCTTGATGCGTTTTCTCAACAACCTTCTTCATTTTATCTTCGGTTTGATGCAGAATCTGCTGAACTTGCGGAATATGAGACATGGGATACCTCACTATATTTTTGATTTTTGATTGCGGATTTGCGATTTAAAATCAAAAATCGCAAATCTAAAATCAAAAATTTTTACACTGTAATCACTGTTCCTACCTGACGGCCTTCAATGGCCCTGCGAATGTTTCCCTTTTGATGCAAATTAAACACCTGGATAGGAATTTGGTTGTCCACGCACAAGGACAGCGCGGCTGAATCCATAATGCCCAATCGCTTTTCAAGTGCCAGAACAAGCGGCAGGGTTTTGTATTTTTTGGCTTTTGGATTTTT
>JANQER010000383.1 GCA_028278255.1 Elusimicrobiota bacterium
TCTGAACAGTCAAGACATAGACAAATATCTGGAACTCCAAGCCGCCATTGACTTAATGGCCTAAAATATGAGATGGCAGGAGTGTCCAGCCGATTACTCCTGCAGTCATTCAATTGCTAAAAAACCACAGCTTTTGTTCTGGCTGTGGTTTTTTATGGTGATTTTGAAATGAATGATTTATTGACAGGGGGGGATGAATTTAGTAAAAATACATGATATTTTTGAATGGTCATGGAGGCACTATGTTCAAACGTTACTATATTACTTTATTTATATTAATCTATTTGGCGTTGCCTGTGCAGGCGCGGATCAATATGCTGGAGCCTTGGACGCCTGGGATGGATTTTGATATTCCCAAATATTCCTGGAATCACAATGTGAATATGCGCATGGGGTCTGATCAGAAAGGCATTGATTTGTTTGAATTGGGTTATAATGTGACAACCACGGTGAGCCCTGACTGGGAGCTCGGTGTGGCGCTGGGTTGGCAGTCTTTGAACAGGCCGTCTCCTTTTAAAAATGATTCTGGGTTTAATGATCTGACTTTTGCAGGGAAATATCTTTTCCCGGAGAAGTCAGTGCTGAACATTGACACTTTGACGGCTGAAGTGGGGTTTTCTCTGCCAACAGGTGACCCGGAAGGAGGTCTTGGCGCAGGCGGCTTGGGCGTTTTCGGCGGCATGGGGACGCAGTTCCCTTTGGGTTCTTTCACCGGATACAGTCAGATGGGGCTGCGTTTTTTCACAGAAGGCAGCAATACCAAATGGGGAAATATTTTCAGCTTTATTTTGGGCGCTCAATATGAGATTGATGCTGAATGGCAGGCCATGCTGGATTTTCGCTTGTTTGACCACGGACGCGACAAAATTGACGGCGTGAAAATGCCTTACACGATTCAGGAAATGTATTTGGCCCCAGGCGCCATATGGAATCCCAAAGACCTGTCTTTTGATGTGTATGCCGGCTTTTTGCTCGGTTTAACGGATGAATCATATGATTATGGATTTATGATGGGAGCGAAATTCTAAAAGTTCGTACGGGCGGGCCTTGTGTCCGCCCTCAAAATGCAAGATAAAATAGATTTCTATGAAACAGAACAATGCACCGCTCTTTGACACTGTGTTGAATCATGCCAAAAATCGTGTGACTTCTTTTCATACGCCCGGGCATAAAAACGGCCGGGGAATTGATAAAAGATTGAGGTCATTCACAGGCCGCAATATGTATTACATGGATGTCACTGTGTTTCCTGAGGTGGATTCTTTGCATGATCCCATGGGACCGATCAAAAAAGCCCAGCAATTGCTGGCCAAGGCCTATGGTGTGGAGCATTCGTTTTTTTTGGTGAACGGGTCTTCAGTGGGCAATATGATTATGTTCCTGGCCGCTTGCCAGCCAGGTGATTCAGTTATTATTTCCCGGAATGCGCATAAATCCGCTATGTCCGGTATTGTGTTGTCTGGTGTGTGGCCCATATGGGTACAGCCAAAAGTAGATCAAAACTTGGATATTCTTTTTGATTCAAGTCCGGAACAGGTGGAAGATGCTTTGCGGCGGTTCCCTGAGGCCAAGGCTGTTTTTATCACCAGCCCGACTTATAATGGCGTGACCACGGATTTGGTCAAAATCGCTGAAATATGCCATTCGAATGACAAAATTTTGCTGGTGGATGAGGCGCACGGACCTCATCTTAAATTTAATAAGAATTTGCCGATATCTGCTGTGGAGGCAGGCGCTGACATGTGCGTGCAATCCACGCACAAAATTCTGTCAGCTCTTTCACAAGGGTCAGTGCTTCATTTTCAATCGGATTTGATTGATGTGTCGCGTGTGAGGCGCGTGGTGTCGCTTTTACAGACCACCAGCCCCAGCTATTTGACCCTGGCCAGCTTGGATTTGGCTCGGCGTCAAGCAGTGATGCAGGGTGAACGATTGTTTAACAAGGTGATGCGCTGGGCTGAATACGGGCGGAAACAGATCAACACGTTAAAACATTTTTCGTGCCCGTCGCGGAAAGATATTTTGAGACGGGGTTATGACCTGGATGTGACCAAATTAACCATCAATGTGACGCGCACAGGTCATTCAGGCCATGAGATGGAAGCCCTTTTGGCCAAGGAATACGACATCCAGGTGGATGCCGCGGATCTTTTCAATTTAATCGCGATTATGGGGATTGGCTCTGATAAGTCAGATGTGGAAAAGCTGGTGTCAGCGCTTGAAGATATCGATGAAAAGTATTTGGGGGAAGCACGGAATTGGGTGCTTCAAATTCCGGGTTTGACCACGGAAATGGTGATGGTGCCGCGGGATGTGTTTTTGTTGTATAAGTCCAAGCGCGTGCCTTTGTCCAAAGCAGCCGGTCATATTTCCGCGCAGGCATTGACGCCTTATCCGCCGGGTATTCCGGTGTTGATCCCCGGAGAGCGCATCACCCAGGAAATTGTGGATTATTTAGAGGATTTGGCTGAAAAAGACATCCGTGTGGCTGGACAGGAAGGAGAAACTCTCAGAACCATTAAAGTGGTATCCATGAGATAAGAAGATTGATATTGGGGAATGAAAAGTAGTGGGGGCGGTGCTTTCAGGAAGAATCTGCCGAGGGGACGGGGCATCCGCCAAGAAAGCACTGTCGGATCTTGGAGATGTCCGCCCGATCAGACAATAAATTTGAAATTCAACATTTTTGTATCGAAGGAGAGGATTATGGCGAGCAAAAAACCGCAGGGCAAAAAGAAATCAGACAAGAGCACTGGCAAAGGCCAAAAACAGGCCGGCGCGCAGCAGTATGAGCAACGGTTAAATGATATGCGGGATGATATCATGAGACTTGTGCATCAGAAACAGGATGTGAGTTTGATGGAGCATGAGGTGGGTGATGAAGCCGACGCAGCCACGCAGTCATCAGAGAGAGAATTGTTGTTTGAGTTGTCTGACAATGAACGGCAGACACTGGATGCTGTGGAAGCGGCTTTGCGTAAAATGGATCAAGGGCAGTTCGGGTTATGCGAAAGCTGCCGGAAACAAATTGCCAAACCCCGGCTGCAAGCCATTCCGCATGCCCGGTATTGCATTGAGTGCCAATCCAGGTTTGAAATGCCGAGATAATTGGCTGAATTATTGTCTGCTTGAAATTAGTGCCCTATGGGTACGAAATAGGTCCGCCAAGAAGGCATGGCGGACGAAATTAAAACCATGAAAAATATTAAATTCAATCTTCAATCAGAGATTCATAAAAATGTACCTTTGGCGGTGGTGACGTTTCAGGAGGGAGAGGATTTGCGTTGGGCGCGTTCAGCGAGGTCTTTTCCTGCGGCTGTCCTGAAAACGGCACGGGAAGATGGTTTTCGCGGGAACAAGGGGGATTGTTCGATCCTTCGCGTTCCTGGCCAGATCCCTGCAGAACGTTTGATTCTGTCTTCAGCAGGGAAAGTAGATGAGGCGGATCTCCATCAATTGCGGACACTGGCTGCTGTGGTGGCAAAACGTGTGTCTCAAGCCAAGCTTAAATCTTTTTCATTTTTGCTGCCGGATGAGTCAGGCACCTGTCCTGAACAAATTCAAGCTGTCACAGAAGGGATTTTGCTGGGGTTGTATCAATTCAAACGATACAAAAGCCAGGAGTCCTCTGAAGACTCTTTATCAGAAGTGTTTATTGTGGTTCCTCAAAAAGAGAGCGCTGAGTGCCGCCAGGCTCTTCAATATGGACAATCTTTTGCAGAGGCTGTGCGTTTTACACGGGATTTGGTGAATGAGCCGCCCAGCCGGAAAGTGCCTGAAACCATTGGGCGGACAGCGCAGTCTTTGTCAGGAAAACATGTGAAGGTGCGGGTTTTTCACAAAAAACAATTGGCGCAAATGAAAATGAACGCGCTTCTTGGCGTGAACCGGGGCAGCGCTCACCCGCCTGTGTTGGTGCACATGCACTACAAGCCGGCCTGTGCCTGTCAAAAACGTTTGGCACTGATCGGGAAAGGTGTGACATTTGATTCCGGTGGTTTGTCCTTAAAGCCTTCTGCCAGTATGATGACTATGAAATATGATATGGCCGGGGCTGCCACAGTGCTGGGTATTTTTAAGGCCCTGTCTGTTCTTCGCCCGCCTGTGGAAGTGCATGGCATTGCGCCTTTGACTGAAAATATGCCGGGGCCTGATGCGTATAAGCCCGGGGATGTGGTGAAAGCCAGCAATGGGAAAACCATTGAAGTTTTGAACACAGATGCAGAAGGACGCGTGCTTTTGGCTGATGCCTTGTCTTATGCGTCAAAATTGTCTGTGGATGAGATAATTGATGTGGCCACCCTGACCGGTGCGGCTGTGGTGGCTTTGGGTAAGTCTTACTGCGCTTTGATGTCCGACCAGGAAGACATGGTTCAAATGGTGATGAGGTCCTCTGAAAAAGCCGGTGAAAAAGTATGGCGGCTGCCTTTGGAGCCGGCCTATCGGGATCATATCAAAAGTCATGTGGCGGATATTAAAAATATAGGAAATTCCGGTGAAGCCGGGACAATTATAGGGGGTTTGTTTCTGAAGGAATTTGTGGGGGATAAAAGATGGGCGCATTTGGACATGGCAGCCATGGGATGGGGCGATACAGCTTCTGAATTGAGCGTGCCCGGGGCCACAGGCGCCATGGTCCGCACTTTGCTGCACTATATTGTTGGCTGAAATTTCTTTTGACAAATAAGGGGTTAATTTTGTTTAATTCCTTAATAATTTACTTGAGGGGTCGCGGAATTTTATGGATTCTTTTCCGGTTATTTTGTAATTGCCCCATTCATGGGGTGCATCTTAGACGGATTTTAGATCTGAAGAGCCCGATAAATCGGGCAATTACAAAAACTCCGCGACCCCTCATTTACTTATATTCATTATTAACTTAACAAGGTGGTGGCTTATGGCTGAAACATATGTGGTGGTGAGCAAAATAAAAAAGATGGTGAAAGAAAAGGGCCTTCGCACGGGCGGGGATTATATTGATGCTCTTTCTTCAAAGGTGGAAGGAATCATTAATGCTTCTGTTGAAAAAGTGCAGGCTGAAGGCAAAAAAAAGACTCTCGGAACCGAAGATTTGCAATAATTCGACATTTTCGTTCTCGTCAGACAAAATACGCCGGATTTTTTCTGATCTGGCTTTTGGCTACAATAAGTTTAATCGTTGGTCCAGCCTGGGTCTGGACAGATTTTGGCGAAGGAAGCTGGTGAAAGAACTTCCTTCATGCCGGAAAATACTGGATCTGGGCGCTGGAACAGGCGATCTTTCATTTTTGACTATTGAATATTGTCAAAAACAATATGGGCATGAACCTTTTGTGGTAGGCGTGGATCTCAGCCATGAGATGCTGGCCGAAGCAAAATCAATTGCTCGGGCAGATCCCAAGAGGAAAATGCCGGAATGGATACAAGCAAGCGCAGAAGCCCTGCCATGTGGTTCCGCTGGTTTTGAAGTTGTTGTTTCTTCCTTTGTCTTGCGAAATCTTCAGAGAGCCGGCGTTTTGCGCGCTTGTGTGGCAGAAACCTTTCGTGTTCTTCAGAAAGACGGATGCTTGCTTTGGATTGATTTGACGAAACCCGTGTTTTTGCCGTTTCGCTGTCTACACTCGATTTATATGAATACTGTTGTCCCGTTAGTCGGTCGTTTGATATTCGGAAAAAAGTGGCCTGGCGCCTATCTGAAGACCTCAATCGATGAATTATTACCTGCCGATCAATTGACTCAGATTTTTCTGTCTTGTGGTTTTTCGTGTTTTGAAATTCGTCCCTATTATGGCGGTCTTGTCAGTCTGTTTATGGCAAAAAAATAATATGGTATGAAACCACGGATGGACACGGGATGCAAACCAAAATGTGAATTTATGTCTATGACATGTTTTTAAAATATTTACCATGATGATCCGTGTTCATCCGTGTTGCTCCATGGTTCCCCTGAGATAAGGTCGTTTTTATGTTGAATCAATATTTTTATATTTTGGTTTTTGCGATTATTGGCGTTTTGTTGGGATTGGCGCTGATTTTCACGGCATGGCTTGTGCGGGACAGGAGCGGGAAAAAAGATTTGTCCACTTATGAATGTGGCATGGAGGCTGTTGGGTCTCCCTGGGTGTCTCCCAATATACGCTTTTATATTTTTGCGCTTCTTTTTGTGGTTTTTGATGTGGAAGCATTGTTTGTTTTTCCCTGGGCTGTCAAATTTAAAGCCTTGGGCGTGCATGGGTTTGTGGCTGTGATGGTTTTTGTGGCCATTTTGTTTGTGGGCTTGATCTATGCCTGGAAAAAAGATGTGCTGAAGTGGGAATGAATTGAATTTTTGATTTTAGATTTGCGATTCATTAATCATGTTTGTAGGGAACGGTCGCGACCGTTCCCTACAGACAATTCACCAATCAAAAATCGCAAATCTAAAATCAAAAATTTAGGTGAGGAACTATTTATGGGTGTTGTTCTAGAAAAATTACCCGGGATTTGTCAAAAATGGCCTGGCGGGGAACTGGTTCTGACAGGTGTGGATTTTTTTGTGGACTGGGCCAGGAAATCAAGCGTGTGGCCTTTGACTTTTGGTTTGGCCTGCTGTGCCATAGAAATGATGGCGGCTTATGCTTCCCGGTATGACATCAATCGTTTTGGCGTGATCCCCAGGCCTTCTCCGCGCCAATCAGACCTTTTGATTATTTCCGGCACGGTCAGCAAGAAAATGGCGCCTGCCATTGTGAGGCTTTATCAGCAGATGCCTGAACCGCGGTTTGTCATTTCCATGGGGGCTTGCGCGAATTGCGGCGGTCCTTATTATGATTCATACGCGGTGGTAAAAGGTGTGGACAAACTGATCCCTGTGGATGTGTATATCCCTGGATGCCCGCCGCGGCCTGAGGCTTTGATCAATGCTGTGTTGGATTTACAGAAAAAGATTGAACAATCCTATGTGGCGGGAAATAAAATATCAGACCGAAGACCAAAGACCGAAGACCGAAGGTCATAGAAATTTGATTTGTTGTAGGGGCGGGGCTCCATGCCACTATCTTGCTGCTAAGCATGATCCAAGATTGTAGGATTGGAGGCATGGTCCCATATTGTAGGATGGGATGCCCCGGCCCGATAAAAAAGAGCGGGAGATCAGAAATTGGAAATCCTAAAAAAAATTAAAGAACGGTTTTCTGATGTTGAGGAAATACCGTCAAAAGACAATGGGGGGGCATTGGGAGGGGTTCATATCAAGGTCCCGGCTGAGCAGACGGCTGGGCTGGCCGGTTATTTAAAAAAGGATTTGGGTTTTGATCTTTTGTGCTTCATGACAGCTGTTGACTGGATCAAAGACAATAAGTTTGAGATTGTTTATCATTTAATGAACACCTCTGACCTTCAAACAGATATTTTTATAAAGGTGGATGTGCCGCGGGAGGGAGATCCCAGTGTGCCGTCTTTGTCACATATGTATCAAAGCGCAGACTGGCAGGAGAGGGAAACCTATGATCTTTATGGAATCCGCTTCACAGGGCATCCCCAGTTGAAACGTATTTTGCTATGGGAAGGCTATCATGGGTGGCCGCTGCGCAAAGATTATGTACACACGCGTGATAAATTTGATGAAGGCGATGAATTGGGACTTCCCATTCAACTGCCACCACCGGTTAACTAGTGGTCCAACCCGTTTAAAATATGGGGTTGTAGTCTGCCGATTTATCGGCTCTTTTTAGGGTTTTTTACCCGACTTTTTAAATGGGTTGAACCACTAGATTCCGGTGAAAACGTCCCAGGTTTTTGTAGTTGCCCAATTTATTGGGCGCTTTTGATGCTTTAAAATGATTTAAAGAGCCCGATAAATCTAGCCATATCCGGCTTTAGACGGAGGGCAATTACAGTTTTTTACCGGAATCTAACTAAATTCAAAACTCGACATCCGAAACAAAAAACGTGTTATTAAGGGAAAGAGGGAAAAGGGTGTGCGCTTAGAAAAACAAAAAGGAATTTCCCATTTTACCTGTTTCCCCTTTTTCCTTTATTACACGGTTTTGGATTTTTAGATAAGGAGACAACAGTGTCTGAATTGCCTGGTCCAGCGGGGACTATCAATGCTTCTGCGGATGATTTGATCACAGGGCCTTTGTTTGAGACAAAATGTGAGCGTATTTCTGAAACTGAAATGCTGCTCAATATGGGGCCTCAACATCCCTCCACGCATGGCGTGCTGCGGGTGGTTTTGAAATTAGATGGGGAAGTGATCACTGACGCTGTTCCGGATGTGGGGTATTTGCACCGCGGCGTGGAGAAACTGGCTGAGAACAGGACATTCTCTCAGTTTAATATTTTGACGGACCGGAACGATTATTTGTGCGCCATGCTGAACAATTGGGCGTATTGCGGGGCAGTGGAGAATCTGCTCAAAACATCTGTGCCTGAGCGGGCGCAATATATACGGGTGATTGTGGGGGAGCTGAACCGGGTTGCTTCTCACCTGGTGTATATCGGGACTTTTGGAATTGATATCGGGGCTTTTACACCGTTTCTTTATGCGTTTGGACGGGAACGGGAAATTATCATGGATCTCTTTGAGCAATTGTGCGGGGCCAGGCTCACGTATAATTTTATCCGCATTGGCGGTGTGATGTCTGATTTGCCTGAGGGTTGGATAGATAAGGCGCAAAAATTTGTGGGGCACATGCGGCATTGTTTAAAAGAATATGATGATTTGCTGAGCTATAATCCGATTTTTCTGGACCGGACCAAGGGCATCGGGGTTTTGACGAAAGATAAAGCCATTAATTGCGGCATCACTGGTCCCAATTTGCGGGCCAGCGGCGCGGCTTTGGATTTGCGGAAACAGGATCCTCTTTATTCAAAATTTGATTTTGAAATGGCTGTGCGCGAAAGTGGAGATTGTTGGGATCGCTATATGGTGCGGCGGGATGAGATTGAACAGTCTTTGCGGATTATTGAGCAGGCTTTGAACACACTTCCTTCAGGCGATGTCATGGCCAAAATCCCTAAAATAAATCTCAGGCCGCCTGCCGGTGAATCTTATTATCAATTGGAAGGTGCCCGCGGCTGGCTGGGCGTGTATTTGGTCAGCAATGGGGATGTGAAACCATACCGGCTGCATATACGCGCACCCTCTTTTATCAATGTGTCATTGCTTCAGGAACTCTTAAAGGGATGGAAAATCGCTGATGTGGTGTCCATCCTCGGATCAATTGATATTGTGTTGGGAGAAGTGGACAGATAGGATTTTTGATTTTAGATTGCCGATTTGCGATTGAAAACATTTAAAATCAATTTGTGGTAGGGAACGGTCGTGACCGTTCTCAATTAGTCAATCAGGTGAATGTTTTAAAATCAAGAATTCATATTAAGGAGCTATGGATGCCTAAAGGGCCTTGGGAAGTCATGGGACCGGCTGTGCCGAGTCAAACAGATGAGAATATTCGTGGACGGTATGTGAATTCGTTCAAGGTGCTGGCCGCGCTGGTGATTCCATTGCTGTTGCTGACTGTTCTCGTGGGGGAAGATCCTTACCAGATTTTTCTGACTGTTTTTTCTTTTTGTTTGGGTGTGTTTGTTTGGGTGATTGATTTGGGCGTGAAAATAGCCAATGCCGGGGTGGGGTTGCTTGGCTGGCGTTTTCCCGCATGGTTGTCCGGCGCCCATATCGGCGGGCTGGTTCATCATGTTGTTCTTTTTTTGCTGCCTTTTGTGTTGATTTTGATGGTGGTGCAGCTTTTGCCCGCTGTGATTGTGTGGATGGAGTTGAAAGCTGCAGCACATATGCAGGTACGGTTGGGGCCTATGCGTGTGGGGCGGTGGCATGGGTGGGCCCAGCCTTTTGCGGACGGGATCAAGTTGTTTTTGAAAGAAGATCTTGTGCCGGCCAAAGCCAATAAATGGACACATTTTCTTGCACCGGTTATTGTTTTGGCGCCGGCTTATATTTGTTATGCCCCGATTCCTTTTGGGAAAACCGCGGTTGTGGATTTGGACATAGGGCTTCTTTTTGTTTTGGCGGTTTCAGGTTTGGCTGTTGTGGGCATGTTGATGGCTGGCTGGGGATCCAATAACAAATACACTGTTTTGGGGGGGCTTCGGGCAGCTGCTCAAGTGGTGTCGTATGAAATTCCACGGGTGATATCTGTTTTGCCCATTGTGATGTGGGCCGGGACCATGTCGCTCTCCGGCATTATGACCGCACAGGAAGGGTTGTACGCCGGATTTTTGCCCAAATGGTTTATATTTTACCCGGTTGTGGGCCAGATATCATTTGTGATTTATTTGATCACCACTGTGGCAGAGACCAACCGCACGCCTTTTGATCTGGCAGAAGCTGAAGCAGAATTGGTGTCGGGCTTTCATACGGAATATGCCGGCATCAAATTTTCCATTTTCTTTATTGCCGAATATGCCTATGTTTTTTTGGGTTGTGCTTTGGGAGCTTTGCTTTTTCTCGGCGGCGGCGCGCCTTTGCCTTTTATGGGCTGGATCCCGTCCTATGTGTGGTTTTTCGGAAAAACATTTTTTCTGGTCTTTCTTTTTATTTGGTTCAGGTGGACTTTTCCGCGTATTCGTGTTGACCGCCTGATGGAATTTTGCTGGAAATTTTTACTGCCTTGGTCGCTGGTGAACATCGCCATTGCAGGTTTATTGATGTTGTAAAAAAGTTTAAACGAAATTTGTTTTCCTGCGTTCTTGGCGTTTTTGCGAGAGACAGGAGTGGGCGGCTGCTAAGCCGTGTCAGTGAGGGTAATATGCTTAATTATTTTAAGACCATCGGACAGGTCAGCTGGGCTTTATGCAAGGGATTGGGTGTGACCCTGCGGCATATGTTTTCTCCGGCGTTAACTGTGCAGTATCCTTATGAAAAGGTGCCGCCTGCGGATCGGTTTCGCGGGGCTTTGGCTTTTCATCCTGACTTATGTATTTGCTGTGAAATGTGTACCCGGGCGTGTCCTTCACAATGCATCACCATGGAATCATTGCGTAATGAACAGACAAAAAGGAAAGAATTGATTTGGTACAGGATTGATTTTTCAAGATGTCACTTTTGCGCGCTCTGTGAAGAGTCTTGTCCCACCAAAAACAAATCTATTCATCATACCAGTGAGTATGAGTTGACGTTTAACAGCAGAAAAGACTTTGTGGTGGAATGGACACCGAAGGATCCGCAGCCATCTGGCGCTGCACCGGGCCAAGTGTGGACCCGGTTCTTGTCCAGAGGGCAGAAGATAGGCCCGAGTCCAGAGGTTGTGGCTGCGACCACGCCTTCTGCACCCACAGCGTGAGGTTGTGTGAGGAAATATTAAATTTAAAATTGAAACAAAACAGTGCGCACATTTTTCTCAGTGTTCTCTGTGAGCTCTGTGGTTAATATCTTTTTATGATTGAAAAAATTATTTTTTACTTTTTAACCGTAATGGTGCTTGTCCCTGCTGTGATGGCAGTGACATTGAAAAATATTTTTCATTGCGCACTTTTTTTGGTCCTGTCGTTAACAGGCGTGGCTGGTCTTTTTGCCATGTTGGGCGCTGATTTTATTTTTGTGGCGCAAATCCTGGTGTATGCCGGGGGGATTACGGTTTTGCTGCTGTTTGTTGTTTTGCTTTCCGGGAACCCAAAGGATTGGATCATCAAACAGGTCAATGTGCAGTGGTTCGGGGCATTGGCTGTTTCTGCGGTTTTTGTGGCGGCTTTGTCAGTGCTTTTTCGGTTCTTGCCTTTGTCATCAGGATTGGCTCAAGCGCAGCCCACCACAGGTTTGCTGGGGCTTTTATTGATTCGGGACATGGTGCTTCCTTTTGAGGCTGTTTCTTTGGCGCTTTTGTCTGCCATGGTTGGCGCTATACATTTTTCAAAGAAAGAATAGTGAATGAAATTGGAAATTAGAAATTGGAAATTGGTTTAATATGATTCATTTATACAGCTATTTAATAGTGGGAGCAATTCTTTTGGCCATTGGCCTTTACGGGGTGATGGCGCGCAGGAATATTTTGTCTATTCTTATTTCCATAGAATTTATTTTCAATGCGGCCAATATCAATTTTGTGGCTTTTAATCGGTTCTTGTACCCGGATCAGGTGTGGGGACAAGGTTTTGCTTTGTTTGTGATGGCCATTGCCGCTGCCGAGGCCGTGGTGGGGCTGGCCTTGGTTTCGGTGATTTACCGGAATTTTAAATCCGTGTTAGCGGAGAATCTTAATATATTGAAAGGATAATAGTAGAAATTGGAAATTAGAAATTAAAAGATCGATATGTCAGTAAATGTATAGCATCTGGTTAAAATGTTTTGTTTTTAATTTCCAATTTCAAATTTCTAATTTCAAGAAGTGTTTATGTTAGAACATTCATTTCTCATTCCCTTGATGCCCTTGTTGGCAGGTCTATTGATCCTGTC
>JANQER010000404.1 GCA_028278255.1 Elusimicrobiota bacterium
GACTTCTCCTGGCCGATGAGGCCGGCCTGGCCAGGAGGGTGGGCTGTGCAGCGTCGGCAGCGGTATGGCAGGAGGACACGACCATCTCCCATAGAGCCATCAGCTGGACGGTCAATATTTACCCGGACACATGTGATCAAAAACATTTTTAAAAATGATATGACAAAGACAGCCTGTGGCTGTTGCCCAGATCGCCAAAAGGCACAACCGCATAATCCACACTGATCTTTTTAAACCCCGCGCCAAAACCGCCTGACACAGCGCTCAACCCATTGATATCGCTTGACGTGCGTGTGTTATACCCGGCGCGCACACAAAATGACCAAGGGCTCATAATCATAATATCATGCTCAATCCCCACGGCAGCGAAAACATCGCTCTCCAAAGGGAAACCCACATCCACAGCGCCGGTTGTGTTTTTGTTCAATTGAAAAGCGCTCCCGGCTTTGATCACTGTGGGCAGATTTTGCGCTTCCTTCTCATATGTCAGCTTCCCGCCCAAATGCGACACTGTGACAGCCAGCCGCATCCTGTTCTTAAACACATTGCGGGTCATCAGGCCCAGGTCCACAGCCCCTGTTTGCGCAGAATCTTTCAGCGTTGACTGAATAAACTTGCCGGACACCCCGCATGAAAATCCCCTGAATCTGCGCGCAAACCCTAAAGCAAACGCCATGTCCTTCGGCGTCAAAGTGCCTGTGTGCAGGCCGCTGATGTCTCTCTCAATAATGCGGCCAAGGCTGTAATAATGAACCCCGAATCCCCATGCATTTCTCCTGGAAAGTCTTTGAGAAAACGCCATGTAATCATAGGCAATTGAATCCATATAAGCCGCATGCATAAAAGTCACAGACTGTCTTCTGATCCGCACAAGACCCGCTGGATTCCATGCCAGCCCTTCAGCGCCTTTGGCCAGAGCCGCATAAGCCTCCCCCATAGACACAGGCCGCGCCCCAGCCCCCAAAGTCAAAAACTCCCCCGCTGTTGTCCCGGCCCCGGCAAAAACCAAAGGGCAAAAAACAAAAAGCAGAGCACAAACAGAGAGCAATATTTTCAATCTTGTGTTTTTTATGCATATTTTATATTTCATACTGTATACCTATCACTCCT
>JANQER010000390.1 GCA_028278255.1 Elusimicrobiota bacterium
TTGACGTAATCGGGGGCTTTGTCTGACACGGGTTTGGGCATATGCTTTTTGGATGTGACTTTGCCTGGCACTTGGACCTCATGCATATTGGCCAAAGACTGATCCACAGCATCTGTGTTTTTCTTCACAATGCTTTCGCCTTTTTTTCCATATGTTTTTTTAATGGCGTCTTTGATGGCATTGATGGCTTCTTCTTTGGGCAAAACGCCGGAGATGGCAAAATAGCAGGTTTGCATAATGGTATTGATGCGCAATCCCATGCCGGTTTCTTCCGCCACTTTATACGCATCAATCACATAGAATTTTAGTTTTTTGGCAATGATCTTTTCCTGCACTTCCACCGGCAATGTGTCCCACACATCCTCTTGTTTGGCAGGCGTATTCAGGAGAAATGTGCCGCCATCCACCACATTGCTCAGCATGTCGTACTTTTCTATGAAAAAAGTCTGATGACAAGCCACAAAATTGGCTTTTGAAATCAGGTACGGCGACTGGATCGGGTTCGGGCCAAAGCGGAGATGCGATATGGTGACTGCCCCGGCTTTTTTGGAATCATACACAAAATAACCTTGGGCGTAATTGTTGGTGTTTTCTCCGATGATTTTAATGGAATTTTTGTTGGCGCCCACTGTGCCGTCAGAGCCCAACCCATAAAACAAAGCACGCCGCACAGTGTCAGGTTCAGTGGAAAACCCATGGTCATAAGGCAGGCTGGTATTGGTCACATCATCATTGATCCCAATGGTGAAATGATTTTTCAATGTCCCTTCTTTCAAATGATCAAACACGCCTTTGATCATGGCCGGTGTGAATTCTTTGGAAGAAAGACCGTAACGCCCGCCAATCACTCTGGGCATGGTTTTCACTTGACCCCATCTATTGGCCAACCCCTCGTGCAGTGCATTCACACAGTCCGCATAAAGAGGCTCCCCTGAAGCGCCGGGCTCTTTGGTGCGATCCAAAACAGCCACAGATTTAACGCTGGCCGGCAGGCTTTCCACAAAGCGCCGCACATCAAAAGGACGATACATCCTCACTTTGACCACTCCCACTTTTTCCCCTTTTTCTGTCAAATAATTGACTGTGTCATGGGCTGTGTCACATCCTGACCCCATTAGCACAATCACCCGTTCTGCGTCTTTGGCGCCCACATAATCAAACAAAGAATACTGCCGGCCAGTGAGTTCTGCAAACTTGTCAAAAGCTTTTTGGGTCAAATCCGGGCAAGCCATATAATGCGGATTCACGGTTTCCCTGGCTTGGAAAAACACGTCCGGATTCTGTGCTGTGCCTCTGAGAACAGGATGATCCGGAGAAAGCGCCCTGTTGCGGTGTTCCATAAGCAATTGGTCATCAATCATTGACCGGATCACTTTGTCTGACATAAGCTCAATTTTGGAGACTTCATGCGAGGTGCGGAACCCATCAAAAAAGTGAAGAAAAGGCACGCGGGATTCCATGGTGGCCTTTTGCGCCACCAAAGCAAAATCCATGGCTTCCTGAACAGAAGCAGAAGCCAGCATCCCAAAGCCCGTGGCCCGGGCAGCCATCACATCACTGTGATCTCCAAAAATAGACAAAGCATGCGCAGCCACTGTACGGGCTGACACATGAATCACAGCCGGGGTTAATTCCCCGGCAATCTTGAACATATTGGGAATCATGAGCAAAAGCCCTTGGGAAGCTGTAAAAGTGGTGGTCAGGGTACCGGCCTGCAATGCGCCATGCATGGCGCCGGCAGCCCCTCCTTCGCTTTGCATCTCCACAACAGTGGGAACAGTGCCCCACATGTTTTTGATGCCTTTGGCAGACCATTCATCCGCCCATTCCCCCATAGAAGAAGAAGGCGTTATGGGATAAATTGAGATAACCTCATTCACACGATAAGCCACATAAGACACGGCTTCATTTCCATCAATAGTGATATATTTTTTCTGTTCCAATTGAATTCTCCTCAATATGATATTGTGATTTTTTTGGATGTACGACGGACAAGGTTTGACTTGTGATAACATTATGGCATAAAAAAAATGCTTTTAACAGAAAAAATATTTTTCCAACTGTCTTGACTGCCATTCTAAATTACCCTACAATCCTTGTTATGATCATTGTTAAACTTATATTAAAATTTATTAAAATCTTGAACAAAGATGCCAGCCCGCAGCAAATTGCAGGAGGCATGGCTTTGGGCGCGATTGCAGGCATTACCCCTATTGCCAGCCTGCACAACCTGGCCGTTTTGATCCTGGTCTTAATGCTGCGCGTCAATATCAGCGCAGCCATCCTTTCCGTCGGGCTTTTTAAAGCTTTTTCTTATATTCTTGACCCGCTTTTTAACAAGATCGGGTATTCCCTTTTGGTGAATGCCGGCCCGCTTCAGTCCCTTTGGACCACTTTATACAACACACCCATTGTGCCATGGACGCAATTCAATAACACACTCACCATGGGCAGTTTGGCGTTCTCTCTCATTGTCTTTTGGCCTGTGTACTTTGTTATTGTCTGGGCCGTTAAGAAGTATCGAGAGCGTGTTCTGGCCATGTTCCAAAAATGGAAGATCACGCACATTCTCAAAGGATCAAAGATTTATCATTTGTATAAGACATATTCATAGTCGTAGGGGCGGGGCTTGCCCCAATGTGGTTTAGTCAAGGACGTCATTGCCCGATTTATCGGGCTCTTTTAAGCAAAAGCCCATCAAAAAGCGCCCCATAAATGGGGCAATGACAAAAATGAGGATTAGCTAAACCACATTGGGGTTTGCCCCACCCCTACGACAACTCTAAAAATTTATGCGCTGGAAAGCTTTAATACCCACAACACTGATCTTGGCCCTGATAGCCGTTTGTACTGTTTTTTTCCTGGACGGATGGGTGAAGTGCGCCATTGAAAGGCTGGGCACAACCGTGAACGGCGCCAAGGTGGATCTGGGGAGCGCTCAGGTCAAACTTTTGGATCTCAGTGTCCGGCTTCACAAGCTTCAGGTCACTGACAAAGACAATCCCATGACAAATGCGCTTGAGATTGAGTCCCTGCGCTTTGATGTGGCAGGCAAGCCGCTGACCTGGAAAAAAATCATTATTGAAAAAGCAGACATACAAGGAATCCGCACAGGCACGCCCCGAAAAAAAAGCGGAGCGCTCACCAAAAAACAAAAAAAGACCATTGAGCAAAAAGCCGCAAAAAAAACCAGGGAAATAGCCAAGAAAGCAGCGTCTTTTGCCATGACCAACCTCAAAGAAGAATACGACCCCAAAAAAATGGTTCAATTGGAAAACCTGGAGGCTTATAAGAAAACCCAGGAAGAACAAACCCGCCTCACTGCGCTGGCCAACACATGGGAAAAACGTTTGGATGCGGCCAAAACACAGGACATCGTCAAAGAAACTGAGTCTTTTATTCAGCGGATAAAAAATGAAAAATACAAAGGATTGGAAGGTATTCAAAAAGCAAACAATACCATTAAACAGGGGAAAAAATTAAAAAAAGATTTCCAGAAAGCCAAAAAAGATTTCAAAGAATTGACACAAACTCTTAAAATGGAGCTGAAACAGGCCAAAGACGTTTTAAAAGAAATAGACCGTCTGCGAAGACAAGATTTGAACGGTTTTCTGGGCCAATTAAAAGCCGGCTTTTCCGCACAAGGCATTTCCAAAGGGCTTGTGGGCGCACAATGGTTTGCCAAAGCCAGGCAAAGCATGCACTGGTCTCAAAAAATCAGAGATATGATCCCAAAGAAAAAAGAGGAAGCCAAACCAGCGCCCCCTCCGCCCAGGATCGGAAAAAACATCTCATTCCCTTTTCATCATCATTGGCCGGATTTTCATGTAAAAGAAGCCGGGGTGAGCGGCTCAATCGGACACAACAGCCCTTTACATTACTCAGGCACATTGACAGATGTTACTTCCGCGCCGAAAATCGTGGGCCGTCCCATTGTTCTGAACATTAAAAGCCAAAAGGAAAAAGGGCCCAGGTCTTTGTCGTTGAGAGCAGAATTTGATTACACAATGGACAAACCGCGTGAAAAAATAGATCTCACTTATCAAGGGATTTCCCTAAAAAATATTGTCCTGGGCTCTGTGGGCGCGCCTGTTTCCATTCAAAACGGACAAGGCGCTGTACAGGCTCACCTGGAAACACAAGAAAAAAACATCAAAGGCACCATTTCTTTTTCAGCTGCGCCGGTTCAACTGAGGCACGCCATTACCCCGCAACAGGCCAAGGACAAATTCCTCAGCATCCTGCATGATGTGCTCATGAAACTGAACAAATTGGATCTCACTGTTTTTGTGTCAGACACCATCACTTCTCCGAACTTTAAAATCAAATCCAGCCTGGACAAGCAAGTCAGCCGCGCCGTCAGAGAAGTCCTCAACAAGGAATTGGAAGACATCCGGCGCAATCTCAAAACCAGGATCAATGCGCTGGTGAACAAGGAAATCAAAGGGCTCACGGATTTATTAAACAGCAAAACATCCATGATCACTGACAAAATCCAAAACAAAGAACAACTTTTCAAGCTGACCGACGGCAAGATCCAAAAAGCCTTGGATGATTTAAAAGAAAAAGTCAAAAAAGCCATTCCCCTCCCCAATCTCGGGGGGAATCAATCAGAAGACAAAAAGCCCCCCACCTTGAAAGACCTCAAAAACATATTCAAAAAGAAATAAACCACATTATCAGTGAAACCGCAGGTGATCCCTTTCTATAAGCAGCAAGGACACGGATGAACGCTGTGAATCTTTGTTTTTTTGAATTTATAAAAACCCTATATTTGTTTTACCGTGTCAATCCGTGTTGATCCGTGGTTTCAATGTGTTTTTTGGTAGGACCAAGAAGATGTTAACAAAAAGTTGCATGATGAAATCCATCAAAAAAGCCGATATAACTAGTAGAACTGATCAATGCGCAATTGACCAAAGCGGCATTTAAGAAAGGCGGTTCATATGCGGGAAAACGGACAAACCAGCCCATACCAGAACAATGAATACCGGGACGGCACATTGTTTATTCTTGAAAACCAAATCCGCGACAATGATCCGCCTGAGGCACGAGAAACATATCAAAGACTATTGAAGAATCATTACACGGAAGAAGAAGCCAAGCAGCTCATGCGAAAAGTGATTGCCATTGAATTGGATGACATTATGACAAAACACATCCCCTACAATTATGAAAGATACATCAAAACTCTCAACTCTCTTCCGGACTTCGGCTTTTCAGATTTCTAAATCCATCCATTGCGCTGAACCAACAAATTGATATAATTTATAATAGCCAATATGGCCTTGAAAATGCCATACTTTTATTGCAAAATCTTAGAATCCAGTGGCTATGGCCACTTTTGAACATTCATGCAAAAATGTCTCAAAATAATTATTTGCAGATTCTAAATTTTCGTTTTTCATTCTAATATTTGCATTTCCGGCTTGTCCGGGTCAGGAGTTCGCATGCACGCGCTGATCGTTGATGATTCCCAGGATGTCAGGGAGATATTAGGGGTTATTTTGAACGGGTTTGGGATTGATGTTTACATGGCGGAAAACACCCAAGATGCTTTTGATATTCTGAAGAAGCATACCAATGACATTCGCATTGCCCTTGTGGACCTTTACATGCCTGATATGAACGGCCTTGATTTTGTCAAAGCCATGCGCTCCATGCATGACTACGATCAAATCCGCATCATGATGGTCACCACTGAAACCCAATATCCTTTGGTCAAAAAAGCGCTTGATTCAGGCGCCAATGAATATCTTATGAAGCCCTTTTGCAAAGAAATGATCGAAGAAAAACTAAAAATTCTCGAAATCTTATAAGGACTTAAAACTCTAAACCCGAAGCACTAAATCCTAACCCGGATAGACTGGAAATAACCAAATTCCAAGATACAAGATACAAACAAATTTCAATAACCAAGAGACAAACACCAATTCAAAACAGAAAACATGCAAACAACTTTAGATTTTCATTTTTTATTTTAATGTTTATAATTCACATTTTCAGCTGATCCGAGCTTATGAATTTATCTATTGTTTGATTATTGTATCTTGGAATTTGGTTATTTCCGGTTTATCCGTGAGGTTTTTATGCCTGTCACTCAAAAAAAAATCCTTATTGTGGACGATGATGATCTCATATTAAAACTGCTCTATGAAATATTTTCTAAAAACGGGTTCAAGGTGATAAAAGCTTCTGACGCGGCGCAAGCCCTGACCATGTTCAGCAAAGACACGCATATTGTTGTGACTGACCTGGACATGCCCGGCATGAATGGGCTTGAACTGGCCTCCAAATTAAAGGAATCTTCTGACATTCCAGTTGTGGCTGTCACAGGCATGAAGCTCTTGACTTCCGGTCAATTCAATGCCATTCTCCATAAACCTGTATTGCCGAAAGAATTGCTCAAAACCGTGAAAGGATTGTTAAAAGACAGAGATATTGGAAATTAGAAATTGGATACCTGGGAAAAGCCAAGCTGACTTCACGGATAACTTTTTTCCTGCTTTGTTGCCATCTTTTTGTCATCCATTATCCCTTTGAATTTCCCATTTTAATCTGTTATATGCTACGATGTCTTTAATTTCCAATTTCATTACAGTATTCATACCGTCACTTTAAAAATATATGAGCGTTGAACAAGACCATTCTTATTTTATGGGCATTGCCATGGCAGTGCGCAAGCGGGCCAACTGCAAAGGCAACCGTGTGGGAGCCGTGATTGTGGTGGACGGACGGATCGTGTCCACAGGATACAATGGCACGCCTCAAAAAATGACCAATTGTCTGGACGGCGGGTGTGACCGGTGTTCCCACAGGGAAAAATACCCTTCAGGCACGGCCTATGATCTCTGCATTTGCGTTCATGCCGAACAAAATGCGCTTTTGTCAGCTGCACGCTTCGGCATTGCCGTGCAGAATGGCGTGCTTTATACCACCATGCAGCCCTGCTTTGGCTGCGCCAAAGAAATGATACAAGCGCGCATTAAAAAAGTGATTTACCTGCACGCTTGGACATATCCCAACAAAGATGTACAAGCGGAATATGAAAAAATTTTGAGCCGTATCCCCGAAGGCGTACACAAACTGGACATGCCTGACCCGGATGAAGAATGGGCGGTATCTAGAAAAAGAAAAGGAAATTAGAAATTGGAAATTAAATACTAAAACATAAAACACCAGACATAAGAACCAAATGCCTTTAATTTCAAATTTCTAATTTCCAATTTCATGGAGAAAATGAATGTCTTATCTAGTCCTGGCACGAAAATACAGGCCTCAAATTTTTGATGAGCTGGTCGGGCAGGAACATGTCATGACCACGCTTGTGAATGCCTTGTCTGCCAAACGTCTGGCCCATGCGTATATTTTTTCAGGGCCGCGGGGGTGCGGCAAAACAACCACCGCCAGGCTGCTGGCCAAAGCCCTGAACTGCGACAAAGGCCCCACTGCCAAACCATGCGGCACATGCGCCCAATGTCAGGAAATAGGGTCTGGCGCCTCCCCGGATGATGTCCTGGAAATAGACGGCGCTTCAAACCGCGGCATTGACCAAATACGTGAACTGCGGGACACGGTCAAATACGCGCCTGCGCGTTCCCGTTTCCGCATCTTCATCATTGATGAAGCGCATCAAATCACTGAAGCAGGCTTTAATGCGCTTCTCAAAACCCTTGAAGAGCCGCCGGCGCATGCTGTTTTTATGATGGCCACCACTGAGCCGCAAAAAATTCCCGGCACCATTGTGTCCCGGTGCCAGCGTTTCCAGCTCAAACCCATTCCCCTGGCTGACACGCAAAAACAACTTCAAGCCATTATTCAAAAAGAAAAGCTGACCATCAGCGATGACGCACTCTTTGAAATTGCACGCGCTGCCCACGGGTCTCTGCGGGATGCGCTTTCTCTTGTTGACCAGGTCATTGCGTATTCCCCTCAAGGCGTCACAGACAATGACATCCGTTCCTTATTGGGTCTTCTCCCGCAGAAAACCATCCGGGATTTTGCAGCTGTCCTGCAGGAAGGCCATCCTGAGAAAGTACTGCAAGCCATACAAAAAGCCATTGAAGAAGGGTTTGACCTTTTTCAGCTGGCGCATGACTTGTTGGATTATTTTCATCACATTTTTCTTTGGAAAAGCGGGATTAAAGACATGCACGCGCCTGATAAAAAAGAGCTGGAAGCGCAGGCGGCTCATTACGCTTTCCCCCAATTGGAACGAAACCTGCGCATCATTTCGCGCTGCACAGAACAGATGCGCCGCAGTGAATCCCACCGCGTCACTTTTGAGCTCAGCTGTTTGGAATTATCACAAAAATCTGTGTCTGTGGACGATCTTTTGGACAGGCTTGAATCGCTTGAAAAAAAACTGACAGATGACAACGCGCCAAGCATTGAATTAAAAAAAAAAGCCACTAATGCAGACCCTTTGACAAAGTCCGAAGTAAAAAAACAAGAAACTCAGGGGAAGGACGAAGTGCGAAGTCCGGCCTCCCACGAGGCACGCCGGCTAGCGCATTCGAAGGCCGAAGTAAAAAAACGAGAAACTGAAAACACAGAAAAGCGTGATCTTCCGTCAGAGACAGAAGGCAATAAAAGCCCAAAACCGGATAAACCATCAGACACCTCTGCCCCCAGTCACAATGACATATCATCAGAAACCAATCACCTTATACTGTCACAGGACCGCGTGAAAGCGGCGTGGGCTCAGATGAGAGAAGATGTGGGACAAAAAAAGCCTTCACTTGAGCACTTTGTGGCCACAGCCGGATGGGAAATCAAGTCCCACAATGCCCTTCATATTGCTTGTTATGACGAGTTCCAGAAAACACAGATCGCAGCACATATCAATTTTATTGCGGAATTATTGCAAAAGTATTTGCCAAACCCCTTTGCCATTCATTGCGTCATGGGGAAAAAGCAGGAACAGGAAAAGGATGAAATACAAAGTGAGAAGGGCGGCCTCCCGCAAGGCACGCCGGCTAGCGCCTTCGAAGGGCGAAGTCCGAAGTCCGAAGGGAAGAGCCAAGAGACGCTGGGAAAGGCCGAAGTGCGAAGTGCGGCCTCCCGCGAGGCACGCCGGCTAGCGCCTTCGAAGGACGAAGGAAAAAACCAGGGAGCAACATCCCCTGAGCCGCCCATGGAGTATGCGGATGAAGATGAGGCGGAAGTGATTGAAAACGACACAATGGATGAGCCCATGGAACAGCCTGAACCGCCTCCACCGGCAGACAAGAGGGAAACTGCCTCATCACAGGAATCGCCTGTTGCCCCGTCTCTGGCTGACCCTG
>JANQER010000447.1 GCA_028278255.1 Elusimicrobiota bacterium
TGATTCTGTGCATCTATGCCGGAGACATTGAACGGAAAAAAGTCAGGGCTGATTTTGGCATTACATATGACGCGGACGCCCTTAAAACCATTGATGATTTTAATGAATGGGGCATCGGCATCACAGCGGTTGTGATCACGCGTTTTGACAACCAGCCTTCAGCCAAAGCTTTTAAAAACAAACTGGAACGGCGTGGGATTAAAGTGTATACCCACAAGTTCACCAAAGGTTATCCCACGGATGTGGACGCTATAGTCAGCGACGAAGGATACGGTGCCAACGAATATATTCAAACCGCCAAACCCATTGTGGTGGTCACCGGGCCCGGCCCGGGAAGCGGAAAACTGGCCACGTGCCTCGGACAGCTCTATCATGAATACAAAAAAAATATCAAAGCCGGTTATGCCAAATTTGAAACATTTCCCATCTGGAACCTGCCTTTGACACACAAAGTCAATGTGGCTTATGAGGCGGCCACTGTGGATTTGAAAGACGTCAACCTCATTGACCACCACCATTTGGAAGCGTATAATGAAAAAACCGTTAACTACAACCGGGACATTGAAGCCTTTCCGCTGCTGAAAAGGATCATAGAAAAAATCACCCGGGCGGACTCATTCTACAAATCCCCCACTGACATGGGCGTCAATCGCGCGGGATACGGCATTGTGGATGACCGGGCCGTGTCAGACGCAGCGCATCAGGAAATCATCAGACGTTATTTCAGATGCGCGTGTGAATATGCCATGGGCTTTGCGGACAAAGACACATTGCAATTGTCGGAACTCGTGATGAAAAATATCAATGCAAAAGCCCAAGACAGGAATGTCATCCTTCCGGCCAGACAAGCCGCCGCAGAAGCGCAAAAAAAAGAAAAAGGCAATGAAGGCATTTACTGCGGCGCAGCCATTGAACTCCCTGACGGCACAATCATGACCGGCAAAAACTCCACTCTGATGCATGCGGCCTCAAGCCTGATATTAAACGCCGTCAAGCATCTCTCCGGGCTGCCTGACAACCTGCATCTTTTGCCGGAAAACGTCATTGATTCATTGGGCGTGCTTAAAAAAGAGATCCTTAAAGGCAAAATGATCAGTTTGGATTTGGAGGAAACACTGATTGCCTTAAGCGTCAGCGGCATTACCAATCCCGCGGCCCAAATGGCTCTGGGGAAGCTGAAAGACCTCAAAGGATGCGAAGTCCATATCACGCATATGCCCACGCCGGGAGATGAAGCCGGCCTTCGAAAACTCGGGGTCAATCTCACCTGCGACCCGGATTTTTCCTCCAAGAGCCTGTTTCTGAACTGAAAAAGTCCTTTCGTCATCAGCCTGGATAAAGACTTTTCATGCAAGCAGACGCCATGCGCCCCTCTCACTCAAGCTTTTCCCTGCCTGACCGACAATCATGTTAGATGCGGCGGTAAACACAAAAAGGCGGGGCCAATATGGCGGGACAAATTCACAATATCATAAAAAAAATCGTTGATGTTCGCAGCAAGGGTGAAGTGGTGCAAGTCAATCTGGTGCATGCCAAACTTCTGTTGAAGGGGATAGACCCATCCAAATATCGCCCCTTTTCGGCAGATGAACCGGAAGTCATCAATAAGCTGACCAAAATAGCCGAGGAAATGAATATTAAAATATAACAAATTGACTTAAAACAGGGAGGAGTCCTTCATATGATTAAAACGGCCTGCTCACATCAAAAATCATTAGAACAAATAGCAGACGATATTAAAACACAATTTGCTCAATTTGACCCCAAAATGGTCCTCTATTTTTCATCTTCACAGTTTGATCCGGAACAAACAGCTCAAAAAATTCAGGCTGTTTTTCCCAACGCGGTCACGCTCGGCTGTACCACCGCCGGAGAAATCAGCACCGGGAAAATGCTCAAAAACGGCTTATCTGTCATGGGGTTTTCGGAAAAAACAATAGCTGATGTCAAAGTAGAAGCCGTCACTGATTTACATAATGCGCACAGCGTCAAAAAATCATTGGATTCACTTGGAACCCATTACAATGAAAAACTCAGCCAAATGGATTTAAAAAAATATGTGGGTCTGATACTGATAGACGGGCTCAGCAAATCCGAAGAAAAAATAATGGACATAATCGGCGACAACACCGATATTCAATTTGTGGGCGGGAGCGCAGGAGATGACCTTCAGTTCAAAGGCACTCATGTTTTTGCCAACGGCCGGGCCTACCCCAATGCGGCTGTTCTCGCGCTCATTAAACCGGCCGTCCCGTTCGATATCATTAAAACACAAAGCTTTAATATCTTAGACAAAAAACTCGTCGCCACCAAGGTAGACGAAGACAATCGCGTTGTCTCGGAATTCAACAACAAGCCTGCCGTTGAAGAATACGCTTCACATATCGGCGCCTCTCCGGACAGAGCGAGCGACCACTTCATGCATCATCCGGTGGGACTCATTGTCAACAACGAACCTTTTGTCAGGAGCCCTCAAAAAACCGACGGCAGTCAAATTGTTTTTTACTGCCGCATCAAACAAGGCATGGAGCTCTCCCTGCTCAAAGCAACCGACATTGTTCAAGAAACCCAAAATGCCTTGCGTAAAAAAACAGAACAAATGGGCGGCCTGTCCGGCATTGTTAATTTTAATTGTATTCTCAGAACTTTGGAGCTTGAAAAGAACAATCAAATCCAGGATTACGCCTCTATATTTTCACAGGTCCCCACAGTGGGGTTCAGCACCTATGGAGAAGAATATATAGGCCACATCAATCAGACCTCGACAATACTGGCTTTTGGCCGAAAAAAGTAAACAGGCAATCCCCTTGCAATATGCTAATATCATCAGCATATGAACAAAAAAACAATCCCCGGCACCCCATTGGAAATCTCCCGAATTGCTCTGGGCACATGGCCTTTTGCCGAAGACATGTGGGGGCCGAATCCTGAAAAATCATGTCTTGCGCTCATTGACGCCGCTCTGGAGGAAGGCATCAATCTGATTGACACTGCGCCCTTTTACGGACAAGGCCGTTCAGAAAAAATTGTCGGCCGGGCCGTCAAAGGCAGGCGGGACAAAGTGATTCTGGCCACAAAATGCGGGCTGCTCAAAACCGGCAAAACCATTCATATCAATCTCAAACCCGCCAGCATCCGACGAGAATTGGATGATTCTCTTAAAAGGCTACAAACAGATTACATTGACCTGTATCAAACCCATTGGCCGGATGACAACACCCCTCTTGAGGACACCTTGTCTGAAATGCAAAAATTCAAACAAGAAGGAAAAATTCGGGCCATAGGCGTGTGTAATTTTGACAAAGATCTTCTTCAACGAGCCGCTGATGGATGTGAAGTGGCGAGCGTACAAAAC
>JANQER010000453.1 GCA_028278255.1 Elusimicrobiota bacterium
CTGTTGTCAAGGTAAGATTAATTCTTTGACGGTGAATTTGTATAAAATTTGTATAAAACGGTATTAAGATGTTTGTGGTAGACTATAGATAGGCGAATACATGACGCCCTGAGCGGGGTGGCAAGTGTTCGCTATTTTTTTGTGTACTCGCCCGCCCAGGTTTCTGCCGAGACCTGGGCTATTTTTTTGAGGGAAAAATGAAACCAAAAATCACCAAAACAGTGCAAGTTTCTACAGCTCTGAATTTTTTGTGCATTCTGTTGACATGCATAAGAGAAACACATAAAACAATTATGTAAATATAGAATATATGTCAAGAGGCCGATATGGTTTATGATGTGTTTTTTAGAAAACATCCTATTTTTACTAGTCGAGAATTAGCAGAATATCTGTTGTCCCATCGAAAAGCAGGACCCAGAACGCAAGAATCAATTTTGTCTTATTATCGAAAAACCGGACGGATCATTAATATAAGGAATGGGCTTTATGCTGTGATTCCACCGGGAGCTGATCCAAAAATGTATGAAATTGATCCCTTTCTCATAACATCAAAACTTGCGCCAGATGCTGTTTTGTCCTACCACACAGCTCTTGAATTTTATGGCAGAGCATACTCGGTACAAGAAGCTTTTACGTGCTCATGTTTTCGTCCGCGATGTCCCTTTGTATTTCGTTCACGGACTTTCCGCGGCGTCACTTTCCCCAAAGCTCTTTGCCGGACAAGGCGTGATTGACGCAAATGTACTGACCGCTGATCCGAATATTCAACAAAGTATTCAAAAACAACCTCTCCTTCAATGGAAGACCTTTCATGTGCGTGAGCACAAAAAAACCGCCCAACCTGGATAATGACAATTGGATTCCATCGCGGATGAGGAGTGCTTGGCGCCGGTGACGGTTTGTTCGGTTTTGGAGGGTTGGTGTTAAATTTATTAATGGTCGTTTTTTCCTAATCATTGTATAATATCAATATTATATGAGTCCTACTGTTTTTCGTCATAAAAATTATCGTTTTTACTTCTTTTCAAGAGAAGAACGACGAATCCATGTGCATGTTATGTGCCCTGATGGAGATGCAAAATTCTGGATTGAACCAATAGTTTCTCTTAGTCAATATAGCGGTTTATCACAAAAAAAACTGAAAGAATTACAAAATATTGTTGAGGGACATAAAAATGAAATTATCCACAGCTGGAAAAAACACTTCAAAAGCTGAAGTTCTTGATGTCACCAGGCATGGGTTGTGGCTTTTTGTTGATGACCATGAATATTTGTTGCCCTTCCATGAATATCCTTGGTTTAAAGAAGCCAGAATTTCTGAAATTTATAATGTTAAATTCATGAATGGCATTCACCTCTATTGGCCAGACCTCGATATAGACCTCGATTTAGATTCACTAAAAAATCCAGAAAAGTATCCGTTAATTTATAGATAAAATAAAAAACGATACAAATTGTCTGCAAGGGCGGACATCTGCCCCTTCCCCTCGGCAGATGCAGAGGCCCGCACAAGGTCCGCCCGTTCAACGATTTATCAATGGCATCTTGTGGTCTATTGCCTTTTAATGTTTGAATTTTGCATTCACGGTTGGATATTGCCTCATTATTCCATGAGCCAATAGTGACGGTTAGAATAGTAATCGTGTTGTGTCTTGCTTATGTGGAAAGTTTTAAGATCCATTTTGAGCGCTTTTCCATAATCGCATCCACCTTCTCCGCCTTCGCAGAAATAAAACTGATGGTCTTTCCAGCCAATTGGCTGAATGGTCCATAATCCCAGATCCTTGGCTGTAAATGATTTAATTATGGTCCCATCTGTGCGCAGGAAAAAAAGGGTGGCGTTTGATGGTTTTTCATGATCAGCTGCTGCATAAGCAATAAATTTTTCATCTCTCGATACCCGAAAACCATTGCTGCCGTTTGATGAGATAAGAGTTGTTTGTTTTTGATTGCGGTCATATCGTCTCAATTCGCAACCCAGAAAGTGTGCCCCTTTGAATTGATTGTGGACAATATAAAGCCTTCCGTGTCTGTAGATGGCGTCGCCGTATGAACGGGAGATTGGTACTTTGGTATAAGGGATAAATTTTTTTGTCTTGCCATGCTGTAACTCTATATTGCCTTGTCTTTGACATGGATAGGCGAAAAAATAGTCTCTTGTGTTTATGAGTTTGTTCGCGTGTTTTGTGAATGGGTCATTTTTTAGGTAAGCGCCAAAAACCCACCCGCGCAGCCCGCCCATGGTCATAATCTCATACCAATAATCTGTTGATTCGCTGATTGTTTCTGTGGTGTCTCCCCTGCTGCTGACCCATGCCAATTCTTCCTTGTTGAGATGTGATAATATCTTTCCTGACAGACTTGGGTGAGTCCGAATACGTAGATTATCGGCTTTGCAGATGGTCAAAAGATGTTTTAAACCGTGTTTTTTTCCTTCAGATACAGCCAATGCTTCAAGTATTCCTTGGGCCAGATGAGTGGATGGATACTTTTGAAATCTGATAGTAGAATGTGCTGCTGTTTCTAAGGAGGTTAGCAGCTTTTTAGAAAACAGTTCCGGACGAACCAAAGGATAGATTCCTACCAGTGAATCATAAACGAGGTGTGGGCGGGAATAAGAAATCCCCTTTGCAAGAAAATCTGTTAACAGGGGAAGAGCTTCTTCGTGTCCCATAAAACTCAGTGACTGCAATAGTTTTATGTTCTCGTGTTGTTCAGCCAGCTTAATCAAATTGACCAAATCCGTGCTGCTGACGATGGGTTCTTGGAAAACAAACGCCAAATCAAATAGAAGTTTTGTGGCGCGATCTCTTAGCAGAGAATCATTGTTTGATATGTGTTCAGCAAGCAGACGAATCGCGTCTTTCGGAGGATGTTTGCTGTTTTGTTTTAATGTAACAGCTTTTGAATGGAAAAGTTTTTTAGCCTGATCAGAAACTTGGGCTTCATCGGACATAAAAAGCTCTATCAAACGACGTCCGCAATCTTGCAGTGGTTTTTGCCTCATGGCTTGAATTTGATAAAAAAGAAAACCGGCCTTACGGTTTATTATGATTTGGTTGTCACGGACGTCCTTTGAGAGGTAAATTTGCCCATTATTCCAGCTGTATATTTGCTCTCGGGTTTTAAAAAATTCGAGGGAATTAATGCAATCCCCGGAACTCCCGCGATCTTTTTTGCGCGTTTTATAAATAAGTTCCCGATATCCATCTTTGAGCCATTTGCCCCATGAAATTTGAGAATGGTCTTCCCAGTCTGATGAACAATCCGGCCCGCCGGCGACCATTGACTCAAATACAGGCATTTTCCAAATTAATGAGTACGTTTTTGTTTTATGGTCAAAGACGTAGAGAAACGCATTGTTTATATGTTTATTCTCCCATATGCCAGTGAGGAGTAAGTGTTTGGGGGATTGTTTTTGAATGGAAACAAATGAGCTTTTTAGTCTAGACAGGTCTGGTTTTTTTGAAGGCAGTTTTTCTATGGGGAAGCAGTCCCCGTTGTCCCAGTAAACTTTCCAATCGGCTTTGTCCATTTTTTCTCCGAGAACTGCAGAAGATAAAGTAGAAAAAATGCATATTAATAAGAGATATCTTAGTGTCATAGGGGTTGTCTTTTAATAGTGAGATATTTTGCCGGGAATTTTTTGTCTGTTTTCTGCTTTATAAAAATGCGCGGGGAGGGATTCGCCTTGAGACTCGTCGCTTACCCACACCCGCTCCTCATCTCCAGGCCTGCCCATTCTCTGCCGGGCTTACTCGGTAAGCCCTTATCCTCCTATACGTCGGCGAAAATGGGTGTTCGAATCCTCTACAATTAAAAAATGCGCGGGGAGGGATTCGCCTTACGACTCGTCGCTTGCCCACACCCGCTCCTCGTCTCCAGGCCTGCCCATTTTCTTTCGGGCTTACTCGGTAAGCCCTTATCCTCCTATACGTCGGCGAAAATGGGCGTTCGAATCCATAACAATTAAAAAATGCGCGGGGAGGGATTCGAACCCTCATAGACTTGCGTCCATAGGTTCCTGAGACCTACGTGTCTGCCAGTTCCACCACCCGCGCTTAAAATGTCAATGTATAAGCTTCTGAAATCGGGAATGATTTTAGTAAAATTTTTTGCATAAAAATCACTCTTTCTCCGTCCCATCCCCTCGCCGGATGCTTCCTGCATCTCCCTTTTGTTAAAGGGAGAAGGCCCTCAGGATAGCACATGGGACTGACTTCTATTATTCAATCAAAAATCGCAAATCAAAAATCAAAAATAGTGATCATTGTTTCTTTGTTGAGGCTTGTTCTCTTAATTTTTTCCAGGAATTGCGGGCTTCTTCCAGGTTTGGGTCAGCGCGGAAAGCAGCCTGGTATTCGTTTTCAGCTTCGTCAACTTTGTTGAGCGCTTCGTATGCTTTGCCTTTCCAAAAGTAAGCCTGGGCATAATGCGGGTCATATTTTAATGCTTTTTTGAAACGCCGGATGGCTTTTTTGTACTTGGGCTGCATGAAATAAGTGCGGCCCAGAAGCGTCCATGCTTCAGGGTTTTTTTTGTTTTTGGCAATAACAACCAGGACTTTTTCGCGCGCCTGTTTCCAGTTTCCCTCTTGAATGTCTCCCCAGGCCTTTTGCAGATTTTTGTCCTCAACAGGAGGAGAGTCAATGATCTTTGCGGTTTCCTCTGCTGCTGGCTTAACAGAAGTTTCTGGTTCCAATGAGGTATTGTCAGCCTGCACCTTGTGAGAGGCGCCAAAAGCAACACCTGCTATGATAAGGAATAGGATAATATTTTTTGTCATGGATTTACGCCTTTTGTTTGTGAATTTGTTGTTGGTGTTAAAATATATTAGTTGTAGTTTAGCGTTTTTCTGTAGTTGCCCGATTTATCGGGCTGTTTTACCATCGGAGATAGGCCTCCGCGTTTTCAAAGAGCCCAATAAATTGGGCAATTACAGCCCCGACGGAGATGGTGAAAAACGCTAAACTACACTATATCATTTTTGTGCTTAGAGACAAAGAGGGAAGTCAGATTGGTTGAGGAAGAGATAAGTCTCCTGGTCGTTTTGTCTCCCTGTCCCCCATTCTCATTTGATGATTCTGAATTCCACCCGGCGGTTTAGGAAACGGCCTTTTTCTGTTTCATTGTCAGCCGTGGGCATGTATTCGCCGTATGCGGCTGTGAACAATTTGTCAGCCGGCAGGCCGAAATTTTGAGTGAGGTAGGCTTTGACCACTTCCGCCCTGGCTTGTGACAGGACCTGGTTGTCTTGTTCTGTGCCCACTTCGTCCGTGTGTCCGGTGACCCGGACACGCAAATGCGGATACCGTCTGAGGATTGTGCCCACAATGTCAAGTGTTTCAAAGGAGGCAGGCAGCAGTACAGCTTGGCCTGTTTCAAAATGAATGGGCGGGATTTTTTTGTCTTCAATGTCCTGCTGGACTTTGTCCAGTTCTTGCTGCGCCTGCCGCTTGTCGTTCTCTTCATCACTCACGGCCAAGTCAATTCTGTCTTCTATGTCCCGGAGATTCAAAGGCTCTTTGAGCTGCACAGGAATCCATGAATCCGGAATATAGAAATTGACCATGAGGCCTGTGGACATGGTTTGGAGGCTGTGCCCGCCATTTGAGGCGCCTGCAAATTGTTGATGCGTTAATTCCATGCTGACAGAAGTGAGGTCTGTGAGATTCAATTCAACGCCGGCTCCCAGAGAAAATGTTGTTTTTGTGTCGGTCTTGACTTGGTCGAAGAGCGTGCGTTTGTTGCGGCTCAGACCAAGCCCCAGAGAGACATACGGATTCCAAAAGGTTTCTTTTTTCATAAATCTATAGTGCCCCACAGCTGTGACAGGCTGAAGATTTATTTTGTGCGCATGATTGGATTTTGATTTAAAAGTGTGGTCAATGAACTTGACTGACATTGCCCACTGATTTTTGAGTTTGAATTTGACCAGTCCGCCAAAAGATTGGCTGGTGTCATAAGATTGGGAAAATGAAGAGGGGGACTGCGGGGAACACAGGCCGCCTGCCAAGCCGATGGATATGTGCGAGCGTTCTTCTGCCATAAGCGGGTGTGCCAAGAGCAAAGCGCAAAGGGTTAAAAGCAGGCAAAATGAGTTGGATCGCATAGACATTGGTTTTTTCATGGGGCCCTCAAACTTTATTTAGTTTAAATTATTGTGTGCAAATCTGCAAGTCAAAAAACAGTGGGGTGGGGCAGGGTTTAGGTTAAACCCAATGCGGTTTAGATAAGCGTAGTTGCCCGATTTATCGGGCTCTTTAAAACAAATAAATGCGTTAAAAGCGCTCCATAAATGGAGCAATTACAAAAA
>JANQER010000455.1 GCA_028278255.1 Elusimicrobiota bacterium
TTTTTGTAATTGCTCCATTTATGGAGCGCTTTTAACGCATTTATTTGTTTTAAAGAGCCCGATAAATCGGGCAACTACGCTTATCTAAACCGCATTGGGCTTAGCCGGATTAAGCATGTTTAGCGAGATATTGTCAAATGTTAAGGAAAGTTAATAACCTGTTGAATCCAGCTTTACTTTGCCTCTAAAGACCCAATACACAAAACCTGTGTAAATCCCCACCAGGGGCAGGCCTATCAGGGCAATGGTGAGCATAATGGAGAGTGTTTTGGCGGAAGAAGCGGCATTGTATATGGTGAGGCTGTAGGCCTGTGCCGGATTGGACAAAACCAAATTCGGGAACAGGCCTGAGGCATAAAAACCAATCAAACAGGCAATCATCAAACCTGAAAACACCAACGCACGCCTGTATTTGAAAAGATGAACGGTTTTGATGGTCCCCACCAATAACAGCAAAGCCGCAAAAAGAATAATCACAGTGAGCGGGGTTTTTTCTGCATTAATGACCATATGAGGAAGCATTAAAAATGTCAAAACCAAGACAACCGCTAAAACACCAACCAGCGTGAAAAATGACTGATGAAACCATTTATACGCTTTTTTCTGCAAAAGATCTTCTGTTTTTTTAAGCAAAAAGATGGATCCATGCATCACCGACAGAACAACAGCCAAAAGGCCCGTTAACAGAGAAAACGGATTGAGAAGCCCGAAAAACGTGCCTGCAAATTCATACTGCGCATCCAATGGAATGCCTCTGGCCATGTTGCCAAAAGCCACCCCAAAGAGAAAAACAGCCAGCAAACTTCCCCCGCCGAACCCTATGTCCCAAATCCTGCGCCACCATAGCATGGGCTGCTTATTTCGAAATTCAATGGACACAGCCCGGAAAATCAAAGCCAACAGCAGCATCATAAAAGCCGTGTAAAACCCGGAAAAAACCGTTGCGTACACTTTTGGAAAAGCCGCAAACAAAGCCCCGCCGGCTGTTAAGAGCCACACTTCATTTCCATCCCACACCGGGCCAATGGCTTTTAACATGATCCTGCGGTCTTCCTCATTCCGATCAAGCAGATAAAGAATCCCTGTGCCCAGGTCAAACCCATCCATAATGGCGTACATGGCAAAAAGCCCCACAATCAAAACAAACCAAGTAATGTTTAGGTTCAATGATTCAAACACAATATTATTCCTTATCCGAATAAACCGGGATTGTAAAATATAAAATTAGTAATTGTCTCTTGGTTATTGGTTATTATTTGGTTATTGTTCCTTGGAATTTGGTTATTTCCGGTGCATCCGGTCCTTTGTTTATTTTATCCAAGAGCAAATACATAAAAGCGGCAAACAAAAACATGTATACCACGCCAAACATAAGTATTGAACCCATGACCTGTCCGGCGCTCACGACTTTGGACAACCCTTCTGACGTCCGCATGAGTCCATAAACCACCCATGGCTGCCTTCCGACTTCAGCGCAGATCCATCCCAGCTGATTGGCCAATTGCGGACCAAGAACAGATGCCACAAAAACAAGAAGTACTTTTTGATTGTCAAACAAGCGCCGCCGCCACAACAGATAAACGCCCAGAACACTTAATCCCAGCAGCCCCATCCCAATGCCCACCATGGCATGGTAAGCTTGAAACACAATATTCACCGGCGGTCTGTCTTTTTTGTCAAATTCTCTCAACCCCTTGACTGTATGATTCAATTTGCCTGACACCAGCAAACTGAGCACGCCGGGGATTTTAATGTCAAAATACAATTTTTCTTTTTCATCATTCACCCAGGCAAACAATCGGATCGGGGCCTTGTCTGTTGTGTCATAAAGTCCTTCAAAAGCCGCTAATTTGGCCGGCTGATGCTTGCTCACGCCAATGGCGCTGCTGTGTCCGGATCCCAATTGACCCACAGAAGCAATCAAGGCAAAGAATAAGCCGATCTTCATGCAAGTTTTGGCAAAATCAGTGTGTCTGTTTTTCAATAAATAATAAGCGCTGATGCTCAATATTAGGAAGGCCCCTGCCTGCCAGGCGCCCAAAAGAACATGAACAATTCTATCAATAGAAGAAGGATTAAACACCATGGCCCAAAAATCAGTGATTTCCGCGCGTCTGTTGATTCCCTCTCCCACAATTTTATAACCGGCAGGGGTTTGCTGCCAGGAATTGGCCACCACAATCCAAAAAGCGCTCATATGCGCGCCCAATGCCACCATTATGGTTGAAAAAAAGTGCGTTTTGGGTTTGACCTTGTCCCACCCGAATAAAAGCAATCCTAAAAATGTGGATTCAAGAAAAAAAGCAAAAACCCCTTCAGCGGCCAAAGGACTGCCAAACACATCTCCCACGAACCGGGAATACGACGCCCAATTTGTGCCAAACTCAAATTCCATGACAATCCCGGTGGCCACACCCACGGCAAATGTCAAAGCAAAAATCTTGACCCAAAATTTTGTGATTTTCTCATACAAAGGATTTTTGGTGATGAGGTACAGTCCTTCTGTGATCACCAAAAAAACGCCCAGCCCGATACTCAACGGCGGGTAAATATAATGAAACCCGACCGTGAAAGCAAATTGAATTCTGGAAAGCAATAAAACATCCATTCGCAGATATTCTCCTTAAACCCTGGCCATGGTTTTGACAGTCTCTGGTTGCTGTGCCGCCAAACGCAGCTCAGGGATGAAGCGCGGGCTCACACTCAAGGTTTTGATCCCTAGGTTTAAAAAACGCTGAAGAAAGGATGTGTTGTTCGCCGATTCTCCGCACACAGACAAAGGGCGGTTATGTTTTTTGGCGGCGTCTGTAATCTGCGCCAAAAGCATCCAAAAAGCAGGCTTGTCGGCCTTGTAATCATACGCCACAAATTCATTGTTGCGGTCCACGGCAAAAAGATACTGAATCAGATCATTGGTGCCGATGCTGGCAAAATCCGCTTCAGACAAAAGCGCATCAGCCTGCAAACAGGCTGACGGCACTTCAAACATCACACCGTGCTTCATCTCCCCTGTAGGCAAACCAGAGACAGCCTCATCAAATGCACTGCGAATCTGGTGATATTGATCAATATCCACAATCATGGGATAGAGTATATGCACGTTTCCATGAACAGAAGAGCGGGCCAAAGCACGGGCTTGTGCGGTCAAAAGGTCTTTTCGATTCAGCAGCAAGCGCGTGCCGCGAAACCCCAAATAAGGATTTTCTTCCTGAGGCAATTTAAAAAATGGCGCGTTCTTGTCGCCGCCGATATCCAGCAGCCTAAAGTAAACAGGCTTGCCCTGCATCTGCTCAACAACTGATTTGTAGCAGGCATACTGCTCATCTTCAGAAAGAAGCTTATTGGCGGAAAAAAACTCAAATTCCGTCCGGTATAATCCGATTCCATCCGCTTTCATGGTAATGGCCAAGCGTGCATTACTGGACAGGCTGATATTGGCCATAACGCTTAAGCCCTCAATATGCTCGACAACACGCGCTATTTTAGGCGTTCGCAAAGGCTCTGTTTTGGTGACTTCTTCAATGGTTTCTTGTGTAGGCCACACATAGACTTCGCCGGTATTGCCGTTGATCAGGACCTCAGAACCGCATCCCACCATGGAATGAATGCCCTTGATTCCGCTGACAGCAGGAATGCCCAGGGATCTGGCCAGGATCGCGGCATGAGAAGTGGGTCCGCCGCGCTCTGTGACAAAACCCAAAATGCGGCTCGCGTCCAAATCCACTGTCAAAGCCGGTGACAGCTCTTCGGCCACAACAACTCTTTCACCTCCCCGCTGACAATGTTTTTGCCCTTCACATTTCAGCGTGGGATTCAAATTCACAAGTGCATCCAGCACGCGCTTCCGCACTTCAATAATATCCGAAGCGCGTTCCCGGATATATTCATTTTCAACTTTCAACAGCCTGGCTTCATGGTAATCAAATATCTTTAAAACCGCAATTTCCGCATTGTGATTAAATGTGCTGATATCTTCTTTGATTTGAACGGCAATGAGTTTGTCATTCAAAATCATTTTTTGCGCTTCGAAAATTTTGGCTTCAAACGAACCCACCTTCTGGGACACTTCCTTGATCAAAACATCAATCCGCTCAGAAGCGGTTTTAATGGCCTCTGTCACACGCTCTTTTTCGCGCTGAAGCGCTTCTTCTCCTGACACCTTATACCCGAATAAACCATTGTGCCTGTCGTCATTGAACAAACAGACCCTGGCCAGAGCAATGCCCTTGCTGATGGGCAGCCCCACAAAAGACGTTTCATGTCCGGGTTCAATTCTTTTCATGGTTTCTCCGAATGACAGTCACAGGAACAGTCATCGTTTTGATTTTCCGGCGGCTTTTCATGAATATCATTATGTTTTACTTTAATCATATAAGACAACACAAATACCGCTGACAACAGAACAGCCCAAAAATGAGAAAACCAGCGGCTCTCTTCATGAACAGTCTGAACCGAGCTCATAGGCGAGAAATCGCCAAAAACCGGCATCAGCCAATCCAGCAGCAAACCAAACCCCACCGCACTGAATACAATGGTGGTCAAATAAACAAACATTACGCGCTTTCCAAACACCTTAAAAACCGCTGAAAAAGCAGCCACATTGGTCGCCGGACCGGATATTAAAAACGCCAAAGCCGCACCGGGAGAAGCGCCCATATGAATAAACCCGGCCGCAATAGGCACTGACGCTGTGGCGCACACATACACCGGCACACCGGCTGCCATGAGCAGAAAAATAGACACAATGCCGCCGCCGATATAGGCGACGAGATAATCAGGCGGCAAAAACGCGCTCATGCCGCCGGCAATCAAAATACCCAATAGCAAAGCCGGGACAATGTCTTTGGGCAAAGACACAAAACCAAACTTAAAAATGCGCCTGAGAAAGTCAGGCAAATGATTCCGAGTACAGCACACATTCAAGCCTTTGGACTCAACAATATCTTCCTCAGGCCTGACTTGCTCGGAAAGGCCGCAGCATTTAACAAACAGGCCGCCAAAAACACCTGTCAACAAAGCCGCCAAAGGACGAAACACAGCAAACACCGGACCCAACAAAGCATAGGTCACAGCCACACTGTCTATGCCTGTCTGAGGTGTGGACAACAAAAAAGACACACAAGAAGCTTTGCTGGCCCCCTGCCGGTACATCCCAATGGTCACAGGCAAAACACTGCAAGAACAAAGAGGCAATGGGATCCCGAAAAAAGACGCTTTGAGCACAGGCAAAAAACCACTGCCGCCCAAATGGCGTTTCACCCAATCCGTGGGAATCACCACAGACAACACACCTGCTGCCAAGAATCCGAACAACAGATAGGGCGCCATCTGTTCAAAAATATGCCACGTGTCCAGGACAAATTTTCCCATTTTTTCCTTCTACTGTTCTACGAATTTAAACCGTGTTTATCCGTATCTATCCGTGGTTTCCTGTTCTATACAACAGAAAAAGATTCTTTGCCGGCCCCGCATTCCGGACAAATATAATCATCAGGCAAATCCTCAAAAGCAGTGCCGGGTTTTATGCCATTGTCCGGATCGCCTTTCTCCGGATCATACTCCCAACCACACACATCACACACATATTTCTTCATTGCCCTTCTCCTCCTGACATAACCAGATAACCACGGATGAACACGGATAAACACGGGGATAAAAACTTTAAAAACAATATTTTTATAATTTTCTATCCAAGTTGTTTCTTTGTTTTTCAGTGTTCATCCGTGTCCATTCGTGGTTTCATTTTTTCATAAGTTTTTTGACACAACCAATTTTCAATTTCTATGCACCCAACACCCTTTCGGCTAATTTTTTTCCTGCTTCTTTGCATTCTTCCAACACATCGGGCGCCGGACTATACTGTGTCATAATAGGTTCATGCAAAATGTCCCAGCCGGTTTCCTTCAAATATCTTTCCACTTCCTCAATACCGCCTTTGCTCCAGCCATATGATCCAAAAGCAAAACCAATCTTGTTCATAGGCCGCAAACCTCTCAAATAAGTCAAAACCGAACCCATGGCCGGCATTAAACCGCGGTTTAAAGTGGATGAGCCGCACACAATGGCTGCTGCATCAAGCACTTCAGTGGCAATTTGCGTTAAGCTGGAACGCCTGACATGAATCAGATGGGCTTCGATGCCCGGCACAGAAGCTCCTTCCAAAATGGTCTGAGCCATTTTCTCAGTGCTTCCCCACATGGAATCATAAAGGACCAATACTTTTGGCTGGGCCCGGCACACCACCCAATTGCTGTACAAATCAATTATTTTCTGTGTATGTGTCCGCCACACAATCCCATGACTTGGCGCAATTATTTTAATGTCCAAATATTTAACCTTCTCCATTGTCAGGGACACATTCCGGCCGTACGGCGTAATGATATTGGCATAATATGTTTTGGCCTCAAAAACAGCTGTTTCCAACGACACTTCATCATCGAATTTTTGCGACGTGGAATAATGCTGGCCAAAAGCATCCATGGAAAACAACAATTTGTCTTCAGGCACATAAGTGAACATAGACTCCGGCCAATGTACCATAGGCGTGCCAATAAACTGCAGGGTTCTTTTTCCAAGTGAAATTTGATCTCCGGTTTCCACAATCTCTTTCTTCCACCCGGAAGTATCAAAAAACCGGGAAAGGGTGGCGTCGCACTTGGCATTGCAGACCAGCGCGGCATTTGGCAAAGCCTTCAGCACCTGAGCCAATGCCCCGGCATGATCCGGCTCAGCATGATTGCACACCACATAGTCCACTTTGGCGGGATCAATCACTGACCCTATGTTTTCCAAAAGGTCTTTGGCAAAAGGCGCCTTCACCGTGTCAATCAAAGCTGTTTTTTGGTCCTTGATCAAATAGGCATTATACGTGGCTCCGCGCGTGGTTTCATAACTATGAAAATCACGCACATTCCAATCCACGTACCCAACAGAAAAAATATTTTTGATTAATTCAACGTGCATACGTTCTCCTTATTTAAGACCGAAGACCATAGACCTAAGACCATAGAGCATAGACAAAACTATCCAAGACCTGGCCCTTTTTTGGTCTTCGGTCTGTGGTCTTCTACCTATGATCTTCTTTACCAATTTTCTGTCAAAAGCTCAAAAAAGGCCTGCGGATGCAAACAAGCCGGACAGGTGGCCGGCGCTGCGTCTGCCTCATGAATATACCCGCAGTTGCGGCACCGCCAATACACTTTGTTCCCTTTTTTAAACACTGTGCCGGCTTCCACATTTTTCAAAAGGCCCAGATAGCGTTTTTCGTGCTGCTTTTCTGCTATGGCAATTGATTCCCAGGCTTTGGCAATCACAGGGAACCCCTCCTCTTTTGCCACTTTGGCAAAAGAGGGATACAATGTTTCCCATTCCTCATGCTCGCCTGCGGCAGAGGCCTTTAAATTCTCAGAAGTGCCTGCAATAATACCAGCCGGGAAAGACGCTGTGATTTCCACATTCCCGCCTTCCAAGAACTTAAAAAATCTTTTGGCATGCTCTTTCTCTTGATCCGCTGTTTCTGCAAACACATCAGACACCTGCACCAATCCGTCCTTTTTGGCTTGTCCGGAAAAAAACGTATACCGGTTCCTGGCTTGCGACTCTCCTGCAAATGACTTCAATAAATTAA
>JANQER010000018.1 GCA_028278255.1 Elusimicrobiota bacterium
TGCTCGTAATCGATAATATTTTTGACAATCCGTTCGATTACGATTACGCGTACGAGTACGATCTAGTACTATGAAAAAACTCACCTTCAAAACCCGCGACGCATTCCGCGCCTGGCTCCGGAAAAACCACAACAAGGAAAAAGAACTCTGGGTCATCTTCTACAAAAAGAACGCGGGGGTAGTCAGCATGCCCCGCGACGAAGCGCTCGAAGAAGCCCTCTGCTACGGCTGGATCGACAGCAGAGTCAAAGGGATCGACGATAAACGGTATATGCAGCGCTACTCCCCGCGTAAACCAAACAGCGTCTGGTCGCAGGTCAATAAGAACCTGGTCAAAAAGCTCATTCAGCTAAAAAAGATGACCAAGGCCGGACTCAAGATGGTGGAGGCAGGCAAAGCATCGGGCAAATGGCAGAAGGCCTACGCCATGAGCGGCCGCATTCCCATGCAGCGAGATTTATCCGCAGCCCTGAATAAGCATAAAAAGGCCCGGACCTTTTTCAACAGCCTTTCCCCCTCTTCAAGGGCACAGTTTATCAACTGGATCAACCTGGCCAAACGGTACGAAACCAGGAAGAAACGGATTGACGAAACCGTAAAGAGGTGTGCTGAAGGAATAAAGCCGGGAATCTGATTCAGCCCCTACATTCCCGCATAGGCCTTGATAAAGAACCGGAAATCCGACAGATCTTGCGGACTGCCGGTCTCGAAAATAGGATGATAGTCGTGAATGTCATAATCATGGTTAATATGGGAAAATCCCAGCAGAAGCACCAGGTTATATCCTGATACCATATCTGAGCTGTACACCTGGAAAGTATTCACCCGCCGCAATCCCGACTCGGGCTTGAGCATCCAGTCAAATTCCCTGTGCCACTGAATACCGTATTGCAGAAAAGTGGTCCGGGTAAGTTTGTACTCTGCCCGGATAATAGGCGTACTGGCAAATTTGACCTCATACGCTGTGTGGCATTCTTTGCTTTTGTTTTTGAGCAGTTGAAGCCGTTCAGATGTTTTTCCGGCATGAAAAGGACTGGCAGACAGGTTGAGAATCAAGGAAGCGCCTTGTTGTGATTGCGTCCAGGCCGGACCTTTTTGGACCCATATGTCTTCACAAATAGTAATGCCCACAAGACTATTTTTGATACGGAGGACAAGGTCTTTGCTGCCTGCGGAAAAGTATCTTTTTTCATCAAACACGCCGTAGTTGGGCAGTATTTGTTTTTTGTAAATGGCTTGGATTGTACCGGATGACAGGACGGCAGCGCTGTTGTAAATTTGGTTGTTTTCTTTCTCCGGAAAGCCCACAATAGATACTATGTTTTTGGGCGTGATTTTTGATAGATGTGTGAGGTGTGTCCGGGTGTCTTCAATGAAGTGCGGCTGCAGCAATAGGTCTTCAGGCGGATAGCCTGTGAGAGACATTTCCGGGAAAAGCACTATGTTTGAATCCAAGTCATTGGCGCGCCGGATGTGATCTTTTATTTTGGCAGCGTTTTCAGAGAGATTCCCCACAGTGGGGTTGATTTGTGCCAGAGCAAGACGGAGGGTTGATTTCATGGTGATGTTGAAATTGGAAATAAGATATAGTCGACAGCAGAAGATTCGAAAATAAGAGTTTTCTGTAATTGCCAATTTGTCGGGCGTATTTCCCTGTAAACAATCCTTAAAAGCGCCCAATAAATTGGGCAATTACATATAAAACATGAAAAGATCTGAGCAATGACAGTCTTCAATTTATTTGGAATTGCTTGTCTGAACCAGTTCATTGATCAGTAAGCTCAATAGGATGATAAACAATCCATAAGCTGCGTACGGGCCCCATGTCACAGGAGACACAGTGTCGCTTTGGGAGCGGACCAAATGGATGAGCAGTAGAGCCAAAGACGTGCCGATGGATGCGATCAGGGTTTTTTGCCGGTTCTCATAGATGGCTGTGGCAATTGGCGTTAATGCCAAAAGAAGCCATATGGGCGTCCAATACCCGCTCAGGCAGTACACCAGTATGATGTTGACACTGACATTGATACAAAGTCTGGCTTTGGCCAGCCATGGTTTGGCAGAACCATGACGTTTGATGACAGGGACTGCACTCAAATTCAAGAGCACACTGAATACCAGCATAGACAGGCTGACGTACAGGACTGCGCCGACAGGTTCGGATAAATAGATCCCCATGACCACCAAAAAAATGGCCAAAGGGGTTGCATATTTGTTGACCAAAACCACATGCTTGACTTCACGGGATAAAGCAGCGTTGTCCATGGTGTCATCCTTTTGAATACATAATTCTAATAAAATCTAAGATCAAAAATATCTTAATAGTGGCTCCAGATTGTTCCTTTCATATCAGTGTGCGTGCACTGGATCCACAAATGACCTACATCAAGGCTTGACGGCTCAAACACATACCCCCATCTGCCATTGTCATTATTGTTCAAAGCGGGTACTACATCGATATCAAACATATTGCCATGCTCTCTTGTGTACACAAGAGGTTTGGCGCCGGTTAAATAGATGTTTCCCGGCGTCAATAAAGGTATGAGAGTCAGCGGGAATATGTTTTCATTGTCCATGTAATAAAGTCTGATGGCTCCTCGAAAATGGCTCAGATGCCCCATGGTGCCGGCTTCATTGGCCTTGCGAATCATGTTGGCCATTTTAGGGATAACAATTAATGCAATTAATGACAGGATGGCCACAACAATCATTAATTCCATTAATGTAAAACCCTTGGACACGGCTGTTTTATGTTTGAGTGTTTTCCTCATCCTGGGATCCTGTGTTTATGGAGTCTTTGCTTAGCCTTATTAAGATTACCTTATAAAATAATTTTTTTCAATATTTAATTGTATTTATTGTATTAGTAAACCAAATAAGGCGCTCGCTCCCTTTTGAAGGCATTGAGAGAATCAGTCCATTGCGTGTACAATGGAAGGATGTCTTTATTTTTGTCTATGGATTGCCGGACAGCATCTGTCCCGCAGAGAATGTCAATCGGCGGCTTTTTTGTTTCGTATTCATAGGGCGGTTTTTTCCATTTGAATTTTTCAGGCCATAGGCTTTTGACTGTTTGGATAAACACAAGGCCGGTGAGAAAAGACAAAAATTTGTCACGGTTCAAGACATGGATCTGAACCCCATGACAGGTTTTGCCAGCCCATTTGTTGAAAGCGGGGACAAAAGAACAGGGCCTGAAAGCAACGCCGGGCAGGTCTTTTTTTTGAAGGGCGCGGATGAGGCGTGTGCTGTCAATAAACGGCGCGCCTGCCATTTCAAAAGGACGCGTGGTGCCGCGGCCTTCAGAAATATTGGTGGCTTCCAATAGGCACATGCCAGCATAAACAGAAGCTGTGTCGATTGTGGGCATGTTGGGCGAA
>JANQER010000126.1 GCA_028278255.1 Elusimicrobiota bacterium
CCGATTTATCGGGCTCTTTAAAGCAAAAGCTTATCAAAAAGCGCCCCATAAATGGGGCAATTACAGAAATCAGGCTTATCTAAACCGCATTGGGGTTAATCGGGCGGGGATACCCCGCCCCTACGACAGAGGAGGTTTATAATGCTGAATGGGTTTGACAAAGGGTTGTTAATGGGCATTCTGATAGGGGAAGGGCATTTTGGGGGAGATGGGAGGCAGGCTCATGTGACAGTGCGAATGCATGTGCGGCATGAATCGCTTTTTCATTGGCTTTTGTCAAAAGTGCCAGGATCCAGGCTGTTTGGTCCGTACAATCATGGGGGAAGAGAATATTATCAATGGATGGTGCGCGGGCAATCACTGATTGGTTTGTGCCAGGTCATGATCAATGAATCGGACTTGCAGGAAATTGATTCATACGTGTACAACCGCTTTGCCACAATGATGGAAAAGTATAATATCAATAAGCACATGGAAAACAGCTGATCATATGACACACATTCACTTGTAGAGACTTTAGCCCAAAATTTTCAGTTGCACAATATTGTCGTCAATGATTGATGTACAAAAAAGTACAAATGAAAATTTTGGTCTAACGCCTCTTTACTTTTGGAGTGACGGCTCCGGTTCTTGTCATTGCCCGCCGTTTAAAGCCGGATATGGATAGATTTATCGTGCGTATTTATAAAAGCGCCCAATAAATTGGGCAATTACGAAAAAATATAAAAACACTAGATTTTATTTTAATTCATGGCATATTCTCTTTTTTATATATAACATATTATATAGAACTTATCTTTTTTGGGGGAGCCTGTTCAATGGTTGCTAATTCCCGACTTGTGGTTTATTTAGTACCGGTCTTGTTGTTTTGTCATGTTTTTTGTTTGGCAGAGGAAGCTGCTCAAGACAAGAAAACACAACAAAAGAAAACAGATGAGACTATGAGCACTGCCAAAACCAAAGCCAGGGAAGCTGCGCAAAGGCACTATGATAAGGGCGTGAAATTTTTCAATGCCGCCACATCCCCTGCTTCTTCACAAATTGAAGCTGCGCTGAGAGAACTGAATTTGGCCATTTCCATGGACCCCACCTTTAAAGAAGCGTACAGCAAGCGCGCTGAATGCTATGCCATCAGACATTCGTTTGACCACTGCATCGAAGATTTGAATAAAGTGATATCTCTGGATCCTGAATTTGATGAGGCCTTTAGGATTAAGGGGGACTTGCTTCTGAATGTTAAAAATGATTTGGAGGGATCTCTTAAGAACTTTGAGAAAGCCATTGCCCTGAGCCCTCTTAATGCCAAAGCCTTCTTGGGGAGAAGCATGGTTTATACCAAAATGAATGATTTGGACAAAGCCATTTTAGACCAGCAAAAAGCAGTTGAATTGGATCCCCTTAATCCAAAAGCTTTTCATGCTTTGGCCATGTCTTATTTGATGAAAGAAGACTTAGAGAACAGCAGTCAAAATTTTTATGCCTCAGGGATGCTTTATTTAGAACAGGACAACATAGATTCAGCCAAGAGCGCTCTTGATGTTCTGCAAAAAGTATCAACTGATCCCACTCTGTCTGACAAGCTCCGGGACATGATTAAATCCAAAGACACAGATAAATCATCATCCAAGTCCCGCCCAGCATCTGCATCACAACAAAACACACAGCCATCAGCCTCTTGGGACTCATTGGTGGATATGCTCAAGGATCCAGACCCTGAGGTGCGGAAAGAAGCTGCATTGGGCTTGGGGACAGTGGGGAATGAAACACATGTCAAGATATTAGAGGAGTTGCTGAATGACCCTAACCCAAAAGTTCAGAAAGCCGCTAAAACCGCTATGGAATTAATTAAAAACAAAGGCGGAACACCCCCGCCCAAACAATAAAAACATTATAGGGCCAGTTGCGAAATAGCCTATTGAGGCCCTCACCCTTCACTTTGTGAAGCCCTCCCGTCGGAGACAGGAGAGGGGATTTGAAGGAAAAAAATATTTCGAAACAGTCCCAATAAAGGATCATCATATGCCACAAAATATTCAATCGATCAAGGATGTTGATTTTAAGCCGCAAGCACAGGTTTTTCCATCGCCGCGGGATTGGCGGGATCAGTTTATGTATTTTTTGTTGGTGGATAGGTTTGACAATAATCAGGACAATATCCCGGCGTATCAGCCGCCAGCAGGACCACTGGCACGTGACCCACAGCAAGGCCGTTTGTTTCAGGGCGGTAATATTAAAGGGGTGATGAAGCGGCTGGATTATATTAAGAATATGGGATGCACTGCTATTTGGTTGAGCCCGGTGTTTAAGAACCGCCAGGAAAACCCGGATTCTTATCATGGTTATGGGATTCAGGATTTTTTGGAAGTGGATCCCAGGTTTGGGTCCAAGCAGGATTTGCAGGAGCTGGTGAAGCAGGCGCATGCGCGCGGTATTTATGTGATCCTGGATATTATTTTTAATCACACAGGTGACAACTGGGGATACCCTGAAGATCATGCTTATTATTTTTGGAAAGGCTCTCCCGGTCCTTTTGATTTTGGGTTTTGGCGGGAACCTGATGGCGCGCCTGGATTTCAGCACAATGACGCGGTGTGGCCGCAGGAACTGCAAAAGATTGACTATTACAAACGCAGAGGCCAGATCCGCAATTGGGGAGATATGGAAGAAGCCATTCATGGAGATTTTTGTTCGCTAAAGGAATTGGATGTCAAGCAATCACAAGTTCTGGACACCCTGATCCGGGCATATAAGTATTGGGTGGGGCTGACTGATATTGATGGGTTCCGTGTGGACACAGTCAAGCATATGGAAGACAGCGCTGTGGCGATATTTTGTAATGCCTTGCGTGAATATGCCAAGCGCATTGGGAAACATAATTTCTTTATTTTCGGCGAGATTGTGGGAGATGATTTGACGCTGCAAAAGTATATTGGCCGGAACTCGCGCATTCAGGGTACAAATGAACGTTTTCCTTCTTTGGATGCTTGTTTGGATTTTCCATTGTATTTTGTGCTGGAAGAAGTGATCAAGGGGTTTGGGAATCCCTCTTGGCTCAGAGAGCGGTACGACCGGTTCAAAACTCTTTATGCAGATCATGGGGAAGCCAGTCAGTATTTTGTGACGTTTGTGGATAATCACGACCAAATGTGCAGGCCGTATAGGAGATTTATGCATAACAATCCTTTGCCGGAGCAAGCCATTCTGGCCATGGGGTACCTGCTGACCAGCCAAGGCATTCCCTGTGTTTATTACGGCACTGAGCAGGGGTTTGACGGCGGAGGGGACAATGATAAATATGTGCGGGAATGCATGTTTGGCGGGCAATGGGGCGCTTTCAATACCACTGGTATGCATTTTTTTAATGAGGGCCATGCGATTTATAAAGGGATTCAAGCTG
>JANQER010000130.1 GCA_028278255.1 Elusimicrobiota bacterium
TGTATCTTGGTTATTGGTTATTATTTGGTTATTGTTTCTTGGAATTTGGTTATTTTTTAGGGTTGCCCAGGGGTGTCATGGCGGCGGTCAATGATGTAACGGGGCTGCCATCTGCAAGTAAATCGCCGCCAAAAGAGTATTTCTATCCTTCTTCTTTGGTAATAATTGTTTTTATTTGCGTCGATAACAAGGGAATTTTTTCCCTCACAATATCCCAAATAATATCCTCATCTATTCCAAAATATTCATGAATCAATATATTACGAAGACCGGCTATCTTATTCCAATCGATCTCACTATATTTTTCAATAATTTCAAAGGGAATCCTTTTAACAGCCTCGCCGATAATGGCCAAATTCCGAACAACAGCATCCACACATTTCTCATCTTCCCAAAACTGTTCTTTTGTCAAATTTTGAGCGTACCTGATAATTTTTTCACAAGACTGCTGAATATCTTCCAAATACAAGCCAAAATCACGCGACATATAAAGCCTCTTTCTCAATATAAGGGCGAAGGCGTGGTTTTAAAGCTTTATTTGTCACCAAATCGACAGGACGGTGTAACAGATCTTCTAAATAAAATTTCAAATCCATAAACTGATCAAACTTTGCGGATCCTTCAAATTCAACTAAAAAATCAATATCACTGTCCGGTTTTTCTTCCTCACGAACAACTGACCCAAAAATGGCCAATGTTTTAACACCGATTTGTTTTATATCAGACTTATGCTGTTTAATTAACTCGATGATTTCTTTCTTCTTCATAATAAAATAGAATCTCCTTCATACCTCAGTCTATCTTATAATTATACAAAATAAAAATCTTCATTCGATTGGCAATTTTTCTTAGTTTTTCCAAATACTGGGGGGCTCTCGATACTATGGGAAAGCCCCAATGCGGTTTAGATAAGGAAGTAATTGATCCATGGGCCCTATGAGAGACCCTTTTCTTTCCAATTCAATACGAATCTCCGCTGACACACGGCTTTCTGTCCGCCCATGAAACAGCCGGCTATAGGCTCAAAATTGGTGTTTGTATCTTGATTATTGGTTATTATTTGGTTATTGTTTCTTGGAATTTGGTCATTTTTTAAGGTTGCCCAGGTGTGTCATGGCGGCGGTCAATGATGTAACGGCTGCCGCCGAGTGTTTTGGCATATTCCAATATTTCGTGTCCGATCTGGTAGTATTGCCCCCTGTGGGTAAGGTTCCTGGTCTCATTGGTGGCCACGCCTATCACAATGCTGACAAAGGGAAAAGCTGACATGCGTCTCACGCGGTTTTTGGCCTCAATAAAACCGCGGTCCCGGTCTTCCACTGTGTAAAAATCACGAATGCCTTTTTCAAACTCACGCACAATAAACTGGGCCAAAAGAGACGCCCTGCCTGGCACGGAAAGAATAATAAAATTGTCCGCACCCACATGCTCCACAAAATCTTGTTTTTCAGCCACCACATAATTGGCTGAATTCAGAGTGTCCAAAGTGAATTTGAGAATTTCATCTCCTTTGGGAAATCCATAACACATGTTATATCCTCTAAAATAACTTAAATTCACAAACAAAGCAGCCAAGCGCTCACTTTTTTGAATACGCTGATCCATTTCTTTAAACACGCCAAATGGATCAAGCGCATTAGAGGAAACAGGCGCGCTTGGCACAGGAGAAGGAGGCGGGGAAGGGGAAGATTGAGGAAAAGAAGGAGGCGGCACAGAAGGAGTGAGCGGCACAGGAGACGGCCTTGCAGAGGCTGCTGGCGGAACAGACGGATCATGTTTTGCTGTTTTCTCAAGAGAATCCATATACTGCGTCAGTGTGTTGATAGGGGAAAGCCCTTGCGGAAGAGGCTGTGCGCTCGGCGCTTGACTGACTCGGCGCATAATGGCTTTGACACGCGACAACAATTCTTCAGCAGAAAAAGGTTTTGTCAAATAATCATCACTTCCCAAATCAAGCCCTCTGATGCGGTCCTGAGGAAACACACGACGGGAAGACATCAATATAAACGGAATTTTGGCAGTGGCAGGATTCTCATGAACTTTAGCAATAAATTGAAACCCATCCATCCCAGGCATTTCCACGTCGGAAATAATCATGTCCGGGATCTGTTGGGCAATCATTTCCAGGGCTTTGAGCGGTGAATCAGCAGAAACAACTTCATACCCAGCCCGGGACAAAACAATGCCTTCCAGTTCCAGAAAAGAATATTCATCGTCAACAATCAGTATTCTTTGAGCCATGCATTGACCTCATAAAAAATAAACTCAATTAAGTCAATCATATGATATCAAATGTCATTACAATATGACTATATGTCAACAAATATTCTTTAACCCGAACAAACCGAAAACATATTCTAAATATTAATACCAAAAGCGACTTTTTCAGACACTTTAGCGCCAAAGCATGACAATGTTATAGTTATAAAATTATACATGTCCCTTAATACAGATGTTACAATAAATTTACCAATAATTAAGGTCCTCTTAATATTAAATCTTTATAATAAATAAGTAAGCATATATATTAAGTTACTTAAATCAAATGAAAAAAATACTTGCCCTTCTTGTGCTTCTGTCCTTTTGTTTTTCCACCATGACGGCTCCATGGGTGGAGGCTTCATTTTGGGAGGAACGCCGCAGGGCGAGCCAAAATTTAAAAGGCAACACTCGTGTTCCATGCACAATCACACAAAAAAAAGATGATGACTCCAGATTTCTAGCGCAACTTCCTGCCTTGTCCCGGTTGCCCCTCGATGCGATCCAACAGATGCCTTTGTCCCAATCAGTCCAGACTATACCTCTCACAGGTCCCATGAGTTCCACAAAATCAGATTCCAAAAACGATCCCTTTTCATTGATTTCTTCTCTTGTGGCTCCTTATGGCACTATTCGGGAAAGTTATTTGGCCAAACCTGTGGATGCGCCCCTAGTGATCCACATCCAAGACGTACATGACATGACGGAAGCTCAGATCAATATAGCTTCTTTTCTGGAAAAACTGCAAAAACAATGCAGGGTTAATTTGATCGGACTTGAAGGCGCGGAAGGAGTTTTTGATTTGGCCCGGTTCCGTGCTTATCCGGACAAGGATGTGACTGAAGGGGTTTCCAGATTTTTTTTAGAAAAGGGGGATATAGGCGGACCAGAGTATTTTGGTATAACTTCTTCAGTCATGCCTTATTTATGGGGAATTGAAAAATCAGATATTTACATTCGAAATATTATAGCTTACCAGAATTCCATTCCTCTCAAAAAACAATGGGAAGCTTTTCACCTGAATTTCGGGAAACGCCTCTCTGAAGTGAAAGATAAGATTTTCCATAAACAACTTAATATTTTTGACAGTCATTTGACGGCGTACCGGAACAACACAGAGTCATTGGGGAATTATGTCCGATTTTTGACAAAGGCCGCTTCAAAACAAGAATGTCATCGTGCGCCGAATGTGGGACGTTTCCTAAAAGCCTTGGAAAA
>JANQER010000177.1 GCA_028278255.1 Elusimicrobiota bacterium
TTTGTTATGCCGGCACTTGTGTTTTGTCAATAATCTCTGTGGTCAGGCCGATTTTCCCCAACACGTCCAGGAACGGATCCGGGTCCAATTCTTCCACATTCACCATGGTTTTGGGGTCCCAAATGCCTTTGGCCAACAAAATCGCAGCAGCCACAGGCGGCACACCTGCTGTGTAACAAATGGCCTGGGATTCCACCTCTTTATAACACGCCGCATGATCACACGTGTTATAAATAAATATCTCTTTCTTCCGGCCGTCTTTTTCCCCTTTCACCAAATCACCGATGCATGTATACCCGGTGTAATTCGGGGCCAAAGACAAAGGATCCGGTAAACAGGCTTTCACCACTTTCAAAGGCACCACTTCCACCCCTTCCGCTGTTTTCACAGGCTTCTCGGACAAAAGGCCGATCTTGGTCAGCACATTGAAACAATTGATGTAATGATCGCTGAACCCCATCCAGAACCGCACGCTGTTGGCATCAATATTCTTATAGAGCGAATGCAATTCATCATGCCCGGTCAAATACACAGGCTGTTTGCCCACCACCGGAAAATCATACACCCACTTGTCTGAATGCACCGGCTTTTCCACCCATTTCCGGTCAATATAGGTCCACACCTTGGTGAATTCACGAAAATTAATCTCAGGATCAAAATTCGTGGCAAAAAACCTGCCGTGGTTGCCTGCGTTCACATCCATAATATCAATAGTGTCAATCTTATCAAAATGATGCTTCACAGCCAAAGCCGCATACGCATTCACCACACCCGGGTCAAACCCGGCGCCCAAAATAGCGGCCACGCCTTTTGCCTGGCACCGGTCTTTGCGTTTCCATTCATAATTCCCATACCAAGGCGGATCTTCACACACCTTGTCCGGTTCCTCATGAATGGCTGTGTCCATATACGCTGCCCCGGATTCAATACAGGCTTCCAGCACAGACATATTGATATACGCTGTTCCGAGATTAATCACAATGGAGGTGTTTGTGTCTTTGATCAGCTTTACCAGGGAAGCCACATGGCTGGCATCAATCTGTTTGGCGTAAAGCTTTTTGGACTTGTCTTTTAAATTATTTTTCCGTTGAATGCTCTCAATGATTTTCTCGCATTTTTCGATTTTTCTGGACGCAATGCAAATATCCCCCAACACATCATTGTTCTGCGCGCATTTATGCGCTGTCACATGCGCCACACCGCCGGCCCCGACAATCATCACATTCTTTTTCATAACATCGCTCCTCCTTAACAAACAACAATAATAACCACGGATGAACACGGACAAACACCGTAAATCTCTTAAAAATTTTTTATGGTCTTACGCTTCTCATAAATCCTTTTGCTTTACCGTGTCTATCCGTGGTCATCCGTGGTTCCAAAACTATGACAAGCTGTTCTTAAAATCCTGGTAATCAAATTGTTTGGCTATATCATACTTTCCATTGAGGCGTTTAACAACGATGGACGGCATTTGCACCCCATTAAACCAATTCTTCTTGACCATGGTATACCCGGCAGCGTCTGTAAACCGGATCTCACTGCCCACTGTCAAAGGTTCATCAAATCGAAAAGTCCCGAACACATCCCCGGCCAAGCAAGATTTCCCTGCCACCATATAATCAAACCGGCCCGTGCCATGATTGTCCATTTTAGCATCTGCCCGATAAATGAGCAAATCCAACATATGCGCCTCAATAGAACTGTCCACAATGGCAATGTCTTTTTCATTGTGCACAATGTCCAGCACCTTTGTCACCAAACAGGCTGACCGGGTAATGGCTGATTCCCCCGGCTCCAAATAAACCTGTAACTCATGCTTCTCTGAAAAATCTCTCAGCTTTTGGCAAAACCTGTCCAAAGGATAACCCTCTTTGGTAAAATAAATCCCTCCGCCTAGGCTCACCCATTCCCATTTTTTCAGCAAGCCCTGATATTGATCACTTATTTTATCCAGCATGGCTGCGTATTGATCAAAGTCAGCGTTTTCGCAATTGTAGTGAAACATGGCACCGCTGACAAGAGACGACACCTCAGACAAAGCAGCCTGATCAGTCACACCCAAACGCGAATATTTCCGCGCTGGGTCTGCCAGATCAAAATCCGAATAACTCATTTGGGGATTCACACGCAACCCGATTTTTTGACCTTTGACCTGATCATAAAACATCTTGAGCTGGGACACGGAATTAAAAATAATCTTGGTGGCAAACTGCTGAACGGCCTTTATATCCGCGTCTGACCACGCCACGCTGTAAGCGTGCACTTCCTTGCCAAACTGCTCATGCCCCAGCCTGGCTTCATACAAAGAACTGCTCGTGGTCCCGTCCATATACTTTTTCATCAAATCAAAAACAGCCCATGTGGAAAAGCACTTCAGCGCCAAAACAGACTTGGCCCCTGCAGATTCCCGCACCTGCTGGATCTTTTCCAAATTCCTGAGCAATTGAAGCTCATCAATCAAGTAGTATGGTGTTTGGATATGCATCTGCTCTCAATGGCTGTTATTGTGCCTATACGAATTAATTTGAAATTATATGAAAAAATCTAAAGGAATGAACAAAAAAATGGGGGATATTGACACTTTAGCACAAAAACATGGCTCAGTTTCTGGTCTTTGTGATTGCCTGATTTATCAGGCGCATTTCTGAACAACTCATAAACAATTTCACAAAAACGCCCAATAAATTGGGCAATGACGCAAATATCATATTTTTGTGCCAAAGTGTCGGGATATTCTGGTTTTATGGGAGAAAAGCCTCCCACAACAACAAGATTAAACCTTCTCCGCAACCTCTTGGAGTGTGTCCGACATAAGACTTCGTAGCGAAAATTCGGATGCTGAGCCGAGCCGAAGCCAAATTTTTCGCGAATACTTGAAAGTATTTAAGAAAAATTTGGCAAAGGCGCAGGCCAGCAGCCGAATTTGCAGCCGAAAAGCTTATGTTGAACACACTCCCAGGTCAATGCGCATGGCTTCTTCAGCTTCCGCCGTCAGTTGGCTGATCAGCTGTTTCACAGACACAACTTCATGACATCGAAACGCATTGGACCCTGCAAAAACAAAACCTTCTTCCATTTCACCATCAACTGCATTGGCCAGCACCCTGGCAATACAATATGGCGCTGTTTTGGGATTACAGGTTTTCAAACATTGATACTGGCACATCACCGGAGATGTTTGGCCGTTCTTAATCTTTTCCACATAATCATTCTTAATCACACGGCCCGGCAAACCCACAGGGCTCATCACAATCTCGAGATCTTCTTTTTCAGCCTCAATGTAAGCTTTTTTAAAATTGTCATGCACGCTGCATTCATGTGTGCAAACAAAACGCGTTCCCATCTGAACACCGGAAGCGCCCATCCGAATAAACCGCGCAATGTCTTTGCCGTCAAAAACACCTCCCGCAGGAATCACAGGAATGGACGGCTCATAGGAATTGGCCAATTCAAGCACTTCTTGAACAATCTGCTCCAAAGGCGTGACTGTTTTATCGACCAATTCCTGGCGATCAAACCCCAAATGTCCGCCGGCCTGAGGGCCTTCCACAATCACGGCATCCGGCAATCTGTTAAAATTCCGGGACCATTTTCCGCAAATAATCTTAAGGGCTCTGGCAGAAGACACAATCGGAATCAGTTTAATATTTTTTTCTCCCACATACTTGGGAAGTTCCAAAGGCAGGCCGGCGCCGGAAATAATCACATCCACATTCTCTTCAACAGCGATTTTGACCAGGTTCTCATAGTCCGTCAAAACAGTCATGGCATTGATCCCGATGATGCCTTTGGTCAAAGATTTGGCTTTTCTGATCTCATTCCGCAATCCTTCTTCATTGATCTTCTTAACGGATGGAGACCCGAACACTTCCTTATACGCGCCCAGTCCCACACTGGCAATCACACCCACGCCGCCTTCATTGGCCACAGCAGCAGCCAAACTGGACGTGGACACACGCACTCCCATCCCGCCCTGAATAATAGGCGGATAGATCTCCAGATCTTTGATTTTAAGCGTGGGAAGTTTTTGTTGATTCATTGAGCCAACCTTTAAATAAAAGTAACAATCGAGCAGCTATAATATGATTGTAGCATGATGCGGGGAATTATCAAAGGAAAAACACAAAAACAATATAAATAATATAGACGGATTCACCGGTGTTCTTTATTGTTTTTTCTTGATGCAATAAACTGAAAAGCAGTTTCAGCCTTGGCATTCACAATCAATGCTTGCGGAAAATCCTTTAAATACGGCTGCACAGCCTCATCCAATCCCAGTTCTTGGATGGCGTGCATATCACTGCCAACGGCCAACAGACACTCTTCTTGTTGGCAGGCTTTCACAAGCGCACGGGTCACAGCCGGGTCATCCCTCTTCAACAGGCTCTTGGAATTATTCAGTTCCAGAGCCGCGCCATATTGCTTAGCGGCTTTGGCCAAAGCCACAAAATCCACAGGGTATTTCTCATCATTCGGATGTGTGATCACATCCACAGCCGGGTTTCGCGCAAGCACATTGAGCAGCATCTGCGTATAAGCTTCTTGACCCAGCCCTTCCTGGATATTGAAATGAATCCCCACAAGCACAATATCCATATAAGGAATCAAGTGTTGAGGCAAATCAATCTCTCCCTGCTCATTCAACACATTACATTCCATGCCCTTGAAAAACCGAAGACCTTTGACAGGACATTGAAACCGGTCAAACAAAGTCGGGCTTACCCGGCCTTTTAAAGCCGGGCCGTGATCTGTCACAGCCACGCCTTTCATGCCCAATGCTTTGGCTTGGTTCAATATTTCCAAATGAGAATGAATCCCGCAATGGCTGAAATGCGTGTGCGTATGAAAATCCACTTCAAGCATTAAATCACTCCCATTTGCAGATAACCACGGGTGAACACGGATGGACACGGATAAAAACATTAAAACAATATTTTATGCTTTTTCATTTATCCAAAATAATCTTTTTTTAAGTGTTCATCCGTGTTGATCCGTGTCCATCCTTGGTTACCTAAGAAATTACGTTTTTTTGTGTTTATCTGCCGGAAGCAGCGCAGGGTTGTTCCTTTTGTGCGCAGGATTTGGGGCATTTGCCTGTCCAGCAATACAAACAAAGTTTTTCCTTGGGCAAACCAATGGCCTTGACCATATCATCCACGGTTTGATACCGCAGCGTTGTCACGCCCAAATCTTTGGCAATCCAATCCACCATGGCTTTGTATTGGGGTGACTGCGGATCAATATAATCATGCACATCTTCCTTATCATGCCCCTCAATGTGCCGGATGGCCTTCCGGGCCGCCAGCTCATGAATGCTGCGCGTAGACAGATTAAACTTGCACGGGAACATAAGAGGCGGACAAGCCGGCCGCACATGAATTTCCTTGGCGCCTGATTCCCACAATTTATTCACAGTGAAATTCTTGAGCTGCGTACCGCGCACAATTGAATCATCACACACCACCACGCGATTGCCGGAAATAATGTCCTTCACAGGAATCAATTTCATCTTGGCCACCAGATCGCGTTTTTCCTGGGACGGGGGTGTATAGCTGCGGCCGTATCCCGGGGTGTATTTGACCAGGGGTCTTCGGTAAGGTTTTTGACTTTCCATGGCATAACCAATGGCATGCGCCAATCCCGAGTCCGGCACGCCAGACACCACATCAGCTTCAATGTCCTTGTCTCGTTTGGCCAAAAACCGCCCGCAGTTTTCACGCACAGTCTCTGTGTTCACTCCTTCATAATTCGATGCAGGGAAGCCTGTGTAAATCCAAAGAAAAGAACAAATCTGCTGATCGGATTTTCCTTGTTTTTTTTGTTCCAACCCGCTTTTCTTTAAAAGAATAACCTCGCCGGGCTGAAGATCTTTCATGACTTTAAAACCATTATTCGGGAATGCACTTGTTTCAGATGTCACAGCAAAATCCTGCCCCCGCTGGCCAATGCTCAATGACGTATAACCCCAGCGATCACGCGCTGCGTACACGCCGTCCTTATTCAACAGCAGCAAAGAACAAGATCCCTGAATCTTTTCAAACATACAGCCAATGCCGTCCACAATATCTGTCCCCTGACTGATCAGCTTGGCCACAAGCTCAGTGCTGTTGACGCCATTGTGATCCATTTCCGAAAAAGAAAACCCCTCAGCCATGAGCTGAGCAGCCAAGGCATCCGCGTTTTCAATAATGCCGTTGGTCACCAAACAAAACGGGCCAAACCGGGATTTCAAATAAATCGGTTGTTCCTCTAAAGCGCTGATCACGCCAATCCCATGAGGTCCTTTAAAATTCTCTAAATCATCAAAAAATTTGGACTTAAACTGTGTCTGCGCAATGTTGTGAATCTGGCGGATAAACCCATTGTTCCACACAGCCAGCCCGCCGTATTCTGTCCCCAAATGGGAATGATAATCTGTCCCATAAAACAATGTGTCCACACAATTTTTATCGGAAACAACCCCAAAAATTCCGCTCATAATTCTCTCCTTTTATGGTTATTGAATATGTTTTTAGGATAATTCTTTGACTTGAGAAAGGTTATAGAGTTTTGAACTTCAATCATAAAAAATGGCTGGGGTGCAAGGATTCGAACCTTGGAATGGCGGCTCCAAAAGCCGCTGCCTTACCGCTTGGCTACACCCCAACTGCCGCACATAACACTCCTTCACTTTGTGATGGAAGGTATGTCTTGGGAGGATTCATTCTATCATAAATGAACGAATAAGGGAATCACCACGAAAGGTCGGGAATTCTTAAAAACAGAAATGAATTGTGTCGTCGATGAATAAAGATGTGAATATGTTTATGTCATTAATTTATTGAAACGGCCATGATATATTGACTTTATTTTTCTTTGATATTGCTATTATCGATTATCGGGCCGACGGCCGTCGGCCCCTACTTATAGATTAATCAAATTATCAATATCCTGTTCCCAATTAACCGGATTGTATGCAATATATTCACGGATCGCGTTTAACGAACGCTCGTTACGGATAATGTGATCATAAAAAGATCGCTGCCAAACCGGTTGTTGAGGGGTGTTTCGCAAAATATTAATACGTTTTGTGACAACGGATTTAAACCCGGATATAAATGATGATAATGTTTGTTTACGATTAAAATGATGGGCTGTAGGGGCGGCCGGCTGGCCGCCCGATAAATCACGATTGATTATAATTATTGCATGTATATGATTTGGCATTATTATGTATTCATCCAAATTAATTTCATTTCTAATTATTTCCGATTTTTTTAATTCTTCTTCAACAATCAAACCGTATTTATTTAATTCGATTTTGATATTGTTATTATCGGGCCGACAATTATCATTATCGGGCCGACGGCCGTCGGCCCCTACAACGATTTTCCCAAAAATATTCTCCCGATTATTTGAACAAATGGTTGTAAAATAATATCCATTTAACGAATAATCATAATTTTTTAAACGGATTGGCTTTCTTTGTATTAATTTTTGCATTTTTTTATTTTTAAACAACGAATAATCAAAGAAATTGTCAGGGGCGCCCCTACGACAATTCTATATCATTTGCAATGGGATCTTAAGCGTTAGCTCAGGGTGTTCAGGGCTTTGATGTATCTGGTGTAATTAAATTTTTCGTTGTTTTTGAGGATGGCAAAAATCTCATAAGCCACTGCGCATCCGATCATTTCTTTGGCTTTTTGATCGGAATATCCTGCCTTTTTCAACCGTTTCAATGTGACGGCAGTGGCAGGCGGGTCATTGTCGCGCAGCTGGTATTCCACAATCTGCAAAACTGACATTCTGTAATAGGTTTTGGGGTTGTTGACATCCATATAGCTTCTCAAATCTAAAAAATTCGAAATCCTGAACTCTAAATCCAAAACAAAAAAATCTCAAAACTTGAAATAAATTCGGCATTTCATGCACAAAGTGCGTTAATTTCTATCAATTCCTAAAAATGATATTTCTTACCTTTTTCTATTCGTTTGCGGATTTATTGATTAATAAAATTTTTCTTTTACACATTCAACTACATACACATCAAA
>JANQER010000243.1 GCA_028278255.1 Elusimicrobiota bacterium
TGTGGGGCAATGAAAGTTTTTCGTCGGAACCCGTGGTTATCTATAAGGATGCTGTTATGGCAAAAGCGCTGCGCATAGATGATATTCATTCTCCGCCGGATCAAATCCCGCCGAAAGTATTGGTTGTGGATGACAGGCCGGAAAATCTCTATGCCGTTGAAAATATTCTCAAAACATCGCAGGCACAAGTGATCAAAGCACAATCCGGGGTAGAAGCCTTGTCTCTGTCATTCCACCATGACTTTGCTTTGATCCTGATGGATGTGCAAATGCCTGAAATGAACGGCTATGAAACAGCCACTCTTCTGCGTGAAAAAGCCAAAACGCATCAAACCCCTATTATTTTCCTGGCCGGCACCCAAGAAGACGGCCGCGCTTCCTTCAAGAAAAACCCAACAGATGTTGTTGATTATATCTTCAAACCTGTGGATTCTGATATTTTGCAAAGCAAAGTCAAATTTTTCCTCGATCTCCACAACACCACGCAGCATCTGAAAAAAAGCGAGGAGCAGCTGCAAAACATCATTCAATTCAGCCCGGACGGCATGATAGTGGTTGACCACAACAGAATCATGCAATATGTGAACCCCTCAGCTGAGCGCCTTTTTAATATCACATCTGAAAAAATGGTCGGCAATTTTTTCGCTTATCCTGTGACTGATCATCAAAAAATGGAAATCTCGCTTCCCCGTGTGAACCAGCCGCCCATTCACGCGGAAATGTGGCTCAATGACATTCAATGGCAGGGAGAAAATGCCTGGCTGGCCACTTTTCGGGATATCACAGAGCGGATCAAAAAAGAACAGATCCTGCAGCAGTCCCGGGATGCTGCCCTTGAAACATCCCGGTTTAAATCTGAATTTCTGGCCAACATGAGCCATGAAATCCGCACCCCCATGAATGCCATTATTGGAATGGCAGACGTGCTCAATGAAACATCCCTCACGCCTGAACAGCGGAAATATGTGGATATTTTCCAAAAAGCAGGCGTGAATTTATTGAATGTGATCAATAATATTCTTGACCTCTCCAAACTCGAAGCAGAAGAAATTCCTTTGGAAGAAATTGATTTGAATGTGGAAAGTTTATTGGAAGGGGTTCAAGATCTTCTGCACCAAAAGGCCAAAGAAAAAGGCCTGCATATTGTTTGTGATATTTCCCCGCACATACCAAAGAATTTCTTAGGGGACCCGCATCGGCTGCAGCAAGTCTTGATTAATTTGGTGGGAAACGCCATCAAATTCACCGACAAAGGGGATATTTGCCTCAAAGCCGAGACCCGGGAAAAAGAAATCTTGCAAGGCCAATGTTTGGTGAGATTTTCCGTCAAAGACAGCGGCGTGGGCATTCCCAAAGACAAAATCAGTTCGATTTTCACGCCCTTTAAGCAGACGGATTCTTCCATTTCCAGAAAATTCGGCGGCACTGGTCTGGGACTGGCCATTTCAAAAAAACTAGTGAACCGCATGGGCGGCATGCTGGAAGTGTTCAGTCAGGAAGGAGAAGGCGCCACATTTCACTTCACGATTCCGCTCAAGCTGCAGGACAAACCAGCGCCATTATCGCCTGAAGAAAAAACCAAGCCTGACACAGCCCATGCAGCGGCATCCGGATGCCGCCCCCTGCGCATTCTTCTGGCTGATGATTCCCAGGACAGCCAATACCTGATTCAGGCTTATCTGAAAAAAACCGGACATTTGCTGGAAAGCGCTGAAAACGGTGAAGAGGCTGTGCGCATGGCCAAATCCGACAGATTTGACTTAATTCTCATGGACATGCAAATGCCATTGATGGACGGATACACAGCAGTCAAATCCATCCGGAAATGGGAAACATCAAAAAACCGCTCGCCTGTGCCCATTATTGCGCTCACTGCCTATGCCTTGAGCAATGAAATGCAAAAAAGTCTGGATGCAGGATGCACAAGCCATTTGTCCAAGCCCATTAAAAAACAGAATTTCCTGGACATGCTTAAAAACTACACGCAAAATCTGGGCCCCTCAGCTGTTTTTGGACGTAAAGGCGATGACCCGGAAAAAACAATTGTCAATATTGAACCTGAGATCAGGCCTTTGATTCCCAGATTTCTTGACAACAGAAAAAAAGACCTGCTCATTATTCAAGGCGCTCTGGACAAGCGGGATTTTGGCACCATTCAAGGCTTAAGTCACAACATGAAAGGCGTGGGCGTGAGTTATGGCTTTGAGTTCCTCTCTTATGCAGCGGCATTTCTTGAACAAGCGGCCAAAGATGAAGATTATGAAGAAGTTGAAAAAAGGATGAAGGAACTTATTTCATATTTTGCTAATATACAAATCAATTATGAATAACAATGAAAAACCATTAATATTGAGCATTGATGACGACCCAGTGGTCCTGAATGTGATCCAAAGGATGCTGACAAAAAAGGGCTACCGCATTTCCACAACCACAAGCGGTAAAAAAGCCTTTCGGTATCTGATTAAAAAGAAACCGGATCTCATTCTCGTGGACATTAAAATGCCGGAGATGAGCGGGTTTGAAGTGTGTTCCAGGCTTCAGGAAAACAATGCCCTTGCTTTTATTCCGGTGATTTTTGTCACTGCCCTCAACAGCGAGCAAGACAAAGCCCAAGCCTTTTCTTACGGGGCCGTGGATTTTATCTCCAAGCCTTTTGACGAAGATGAGCTGATCATGAAGATACAAACCCATCTTGAAACAAAAGACCGCTGGAAAAACATCGGGGACAATGAAATATCACGCGAAAAAAGAATGAATGATTTTGTCCTTTTTAAGGACACGCTTTTTAACACCCTCAACTTATGCCCTGAACTCAAATCCAGGTTTTCACGCCTGCCTGCCACCAAAATCTACTCTCTCTGTTCTGATCTTCAAATGCCGTCAGCGGCCATGGCCAAACAATTGGCCAAATTCTTAGGCCTCCATTACACAGGAACCATTCACACAGACAAAATCAAGCTGGGTGTTCTCCCCACGTCCTTCTGTATCAGGAACCTGGTCGTGGCGGTGGACAACAATGACGCCAGCAACACTTTTGTTGTGAGCAATCCTTTTAACGAAACCGTTTTAGAAGGAATCAAAGGGTTGTTTCAGGAAAAGGACAAATGCCGGTTCATTGTCACAGAACCGGAAAATATCATCACATTGTTTCAATAGCTGACTTGAAACTGCTGCTGGCAACCACAGATGAACACAGATAAATGAGGAGTCGCGGAGTTTTTGTCATTGCCCTCCGTCTAAAGCCGGATATGGCTAGATTTATCGAGCTCTTCAGATCTAAAATCTGTCTAAGATGCGCCCCATGAATGGGGCAATTACAAAATAACCGGAAAAGAACCCATAAAACTCCGCGACTCCTCAGATAAATACGGTTAAAACAGAAAATTTTTTATAGAAAAAACATGCTCTTTGAGATCTTTTCCGTGATGTTTGAGTTTTGTTAACAAAAAATTGCATTGATCAGGCTTTCCTGTCAGGGTATATGAGTGATATGAAGACAATAGGAGGCTCGCATTATGTTAAAAAACAAAATGGACAAACAAAAGATCGTCCTGGTAGAAGATGACAAGACCTATCAAGACCAAGTCAGATCCTGGGTATCGCCTCGCTATGACATCCTATGCTTAAACACCGGCCATGACCTCATTGATGACGTCAAACAATACGACCCGGACGCTGTGATTCTCGGCATTGACATCAAAAACAAAAACGCGTCCCAATTGTGCCATAAAATACGCGCCTCTTCTTCCTTTACGCACCTGCCTGTTATGTTTCTCTCCTCATCCACAGACGAAGACGACGACCTCGCGTATTTACAAGCCGGCGGAGATGCTTATTTGGACAAAAGCATGGACAAAAAAACCCTCATCTCCAAACTCCGGGAACTCATGACCTACTCCTCTGTGTTTTAAAGGCAAGGTCAAAAACTCCTCTCGCCAAGACAGCCGTTCCCATACGGCACTTCTGCACTGCGTCCTTGCAGCCTCTGGCGTTTTGCAAGGGCTCGCTAGCGCAGTTGCCAAGAACGCCAAGATTTATTTTTTGTTTTAACACCCTTTTTGCTATTTCTTTGCGTCCTCTGCGTCTTTGCGAGAGATTCGAATGGGTGGGCGCTGCTATGCTGCTAAGCATGTTCCAGGATTGTAGGACTGGAGCCCGTGATCTTTGAGGTTTTTTCATAAACCCCTTCCCTCCCCCATGCGCGAGATCAAAAACACTTGATAGTCAATGGTTTTTATCTCAACTTTTCATGCTTTTTTTGACATAACCTTGGTTTTTTGTAACTGTTCAGGTCTCCTCTGGTTGTTTTGTAATTGCCTGATTTATCAGGCGCATTTCTCAAAGGGATGAACATCAGGAGACTGCCCAACGCTTTATATTGGGCAGTCTCCTAGAGCTGGAGTGTCTCGCGGAAGACCGCGCTTAGCGTTTTATTTCTTCAACAATCCACTGGGGAAGCGCAATAACTTCTGAAGCGGGGTCAAAACAGGGGTGAGCAATGTTTCCACCGGCTTGATCTGAAAGGAAGGATCCTGGAGGGGCCCTTTTATTGTCACTGTCACAGGCAGAAGACTTTTCCGCCCGCCCATTAAAATAAACCGAACACCTGGAACCGCTTTGACAATTTCACTCACGAAAGTCAGAAAATTAAAAACCAGCTGAAGATCCGCTTGTTCCCGGCGCATGTCAATCGTGCCTGTCAAAGCCATTTGAAGGGTTTTATTTTCAAGCACACCCGGTGACACAAATTGAATTTCCCCCTCTTTTAAACTCAAAAGCGCTGTGGCCTTGTCAAAAGGCATAGTGTCCCGGTTAAGTGATTTATGGCGGTGAATCAGAGAGGTCAAATTCAGTCTGGACAAGGCTTTGATCAAGCCCGGCAGACCCGCAACAGACCCGCTCGAGACAGACAAATACATATCACCTTGTATTTTGGACCACTCCAAGTGCGCCAGCCGGCCTGACACTTTTCCATGAGAAGCGCCTGTGCCTGTCAATATTTCTCTCATTTTAAAGATTCTATGAAGCCTTTCAATGTCAATATCCTTCAAATCCCAATCCGCTGCAAACCGCCAATCCGGCTGATACAAATGAATATTGACCTGCGCCTTTCCCAAAGATTCCTGCAAAAGCAGCGTCACTGTGCTGGTGGATTGAGGCACAAAAGAAAAAGATATGTCCACCTCCGGGAAAGTGTCTTGTGTCTGAGGGGTGGGATCATACACTTTACCGGAACCTGTCCACACAAAACCTGTTTCTTTCTTTTCGCCTTGCGCCCGGCCTGAAAAACACCCGGGCCATTCAGACAACAAAGCCCAATCCCGGCAAAACAGCTGTACCGGAAAATGTTCTGTTGTGACATCCATTGTCACGCGGCGCCCTAAGAATCCGGACGCCGAAACAAATCCTGTTTTTCCAGACAGGCCCT
>JANQER010000244.1 GCA_028278255.1 Elusimicrobiota bacterium
GCCCTGAAAAGTGACGTGCGCTGCAAGTTTCAAAAGAAGTAATCAGCGCAAAGTTTCATTTACCCCTGGCGGCCCGCTTCCCCGTCCGCCGACCGCCAAAAACAACGTTCCAGCCACAAAAATGAGCTGTTATTATTCCGCTCCCACAGAAAACCTTTCCCGCTACCGCTGTTACGCCGCACAGCTCATTTTTGTGGCTGGAACGAGCTCGCTCAAAGGAGAAAAAGGCAACGATTAAGCCTTTTTCCGTTTTGCCCTCGGCAGATGGAAAAAATACAATTCATCAATAAAAAGGAAATTTTTTCCTTCTGCCAGGAGGGCGTTGTTTTTCATTGCAGTACCGAATGACACATTGTAACGTGCTTCCACGCTGCTGAATATTTCACAGCCGCGAATCCGCCTACCGCTTGTTACTTTACTTGTCGACTTGTCCTTGGGCCTGGGCGTGGGCCTTGGGGCCAAGTGTTTCTTATTGGGCCGTGGGCATGGGATGCCTGCCAGCACGGCCAGCAAAAAGAAACACTTGTCCCATCATGGCCAGCACGCCAGCAGGCCAGCAATGCGCCCGCTGACTGTTTATCCAATTGATAACGCCCCAAATACCCAATACCCACCTTCCCCACCACCAAAGCTTCAGCGGTGGCATCCTAAAAACCATAGCCACCGCTGATCAAGGTTTAAAACTAAAAGGAAGAGTTAAAAATTTAAATTATTATCTAACAGATTAATATTGCCTCGTTGAAGATCTTTTCGCATTTTTTGTGCAGTTCGGCGGAAGTTTTCGTTGCTTGGCTGTTTGATAAAGGAGATGAGATTTTCTAAGGTTGGTTTTGATGAAAAAAGTGTCATATTGTGCCATTCTGTTTTTAATTCATCTAAAACATCATTAATAGTCTGAAGGTCTGGCCTGTTTTTTTGTAATGTAGGTCTATTTTTATCAAAATCGATTGCAGCATACATCAAAAGAATAATAACCCGATATCGTTTTTCTAAATCTTGTTGTTGGCTTTCCAGTGTTGCTTCTCTTCTTTTGAGTATATGTTGAATGCTTGCTGTTACAATAGAGCCAATTCCCAGTCCAGTTATTAATGCGAGAAATATTTCAGTTGTCATATAGTAACCTTACCGTTTGTTATTTTTTTCGTGAATATTTTCTTTTACCATCTTCTATTACCTCGATGATTTTACAATCCTTTAAATAGGCAGCTGGAAATCCTCCCCATGTTTTGTTGGGGTCCTCTACGCCCTCGAAAACACCGGAGAATCTGATTTTTTGATCTTTATATAAATTCACCAATTGTCTTTCGTCTTTTTTGCTAAATTGATAAAGGATGCATCGGTTACGCCCTTGTTTGTCGTGGTAAAGAGAAACAAATACAAAATCTTCGTTGAAGCGATGTGTCATCGAATCAATTCTTCCTTCCCAAGTAACACGCTTCCCTGTGAGCTCCTCTACTATTCGGTGTCGATGAAGCATAGTGATTTCTGGTTTTTTAAGAAAATAAGTTTGTATAAATTCCTCAAATGTAATGGGCGAGTTAGCTGCAGGTGGTGAAATCATTTCTATTGTTTGAGAGGCACTAGGGGGAATGGATTGTTTTTTTGAAACAGTTTTTTTATTTACTGGCTTTTGTTTTGGTTCAGATTTGTATATTTTTTTAGATGGGGCTGTTTTTTGAATTTTAGATGGTTTAACAGGCTGTGTTTGATTTGTGGTGACAGATTTAGGCTTAGGCTCCAAATAATGTCCTATAATCTTGTGTGTTATGGAAAATGTCCCTCCTAATAAGGTTGTTACAAGGGCTGCCTGAACAATACCTTTTTGATACCACCTTGGTATTTTTTCTTTTTTTGTCGTCATAGTTTTAAGATTTGGATTTCTGATTGTTAAGTGTTTCAATCATTTTTAAAACAGTCTTTTTGTCGCTGGGGGACAAATTATCAAGCATTTTGGCATTATGAATAACCCTCTTATTAAGGCTCTCTTTGATTTTGATAGACTTTCTGCCAAGAAATTGATCTATTGAAATATTCAAAGCTTTTGAAAGACGTACAACGTTTTCTGCTGTTGGATGCTTGCCGAGCGTTTCATAATGAGCAATAACCCTTCTTGAAATCCCTGACAATTTAGCAAGCTCTTCCTGTGTAAGACCTTTCATTTTTCTTATCTGAGTTATATGTTGTGCGAACGATGTCTTTGATTTTGCTTTTGCTGGCATTTTGATAACCATCCTTAAAATTTGAATAAAAATCTATACATACATTATGCCATGAGAAATAAAAATTATCGTACAAAGGCCTTGACAATATTGTACAAGTACGTACAATAATGATATCAAAACCGATGTGGTAAAGTTACCACAAAGTGTGGTAAAAAACCCCTTGACAGGTTTTGAGTGTTTGTCAAAAATCAGGGTTTTTTACCAAAAAAGGAGCGGAACCAAAAAATGACCACCAACCCCAAAAAAGCCGAAAACCCAAAAATAAAAATCCCGTTTAAAGTGTTCCGCAAAAAAACCACATTGAATTTTACAGGTGTGCATTGGAAAGGCGCGCGCGTCAAACGCCTGGCACATGGCAAAAGAGAATTAGCTTTAATTTTAGAAGGCGATGAAAACAGGCTGGCACTAACAATTGACCCTTTGGATGTTTTAAGCAAAGGAGGAAAATAAAATGTGCATTATTACAAATGACCTATGGAAAAGCGCATACCTATTAAGTGAAGGTGCATGGCTGGCAAAAGTAGAAATGAAAGGGGAAGAAAAAGACAAAAGAAAAGCCACGTTCATATTAACAGGCCATGACATGGAATACTTAATGCGGCGATACAAAGACGGCCATGCCGCATGCAATGTGCGCAAACTAAAAGCCAGCATCAGCTATTTAAAACAAATCATCTTTATGAGAGAAACCATCACAGAAGAACAAATCAACAATCAACACCAAAAAACCCCAATGGGAGAAAACCACAATGAGAATAGACCAGAATGTTTTAGAGAGCATCAAACGCTTGAACTTGCCTGAGATCATCCAAGAACGCGGCATACAACTTCATAAAAATGGTGGCTGGTTCAACCGCAACAATAACAGCTATAAAATCCTCTGTCCGTTTCACGACGACAAAAACCCAAGCCTGCATATCAATCATAAAAACGGCAAATGGATATGGCATTGTTTTGGATGCAATGAGCACGGAAACACCTTTGACTTTCTTCAAAAGATTGACGGATCAGACTTTATCACCACCTATGAAAAATACGGCAAAAGATATGAAAAACCAGAAATTGAAAAACCAAAGCTAGAAACCAAGCCCCAACCACAAATTACAATCAACAAACAAGAGCTTTTGCAAAGAATCATCAACCATTATCACAGCAATATAATTGAAGACAGGCGCGCCACAGAGTATCTAAAAAAACGTTGTATCATTGATGGTGAAGCCATCAAGACATTCAAGATCGGATTTTCAAACGGAAGCCTGAAACAAATGATGCCTGTTGATGAAAACAATGACATTATTGTTGTCTTAAAAGAAATCGGCATTATCAATGAAAGAGGAAATGAACGGTATCATAACAGTATT
>JANQER010000252.1 GCA_028278255.1 Elusimicrobiota bacterium
AAATTTTTCATTTTGAATATTTGAATTTCCAGGGATTTGGCCTTTGTTTGATTATTGTCTCTTGGTTATTGGTTATTATTTGGTTATTGTTTCTTGGAATTTGGTTATTTCCGGTTTATCCGGGTTATGGCTTTTGGTCTTGAATTTGAAATGACCTCATAATTTGCTCAAAAGGCACAAGATATTCAGTCATTTTTTCATGAGGCGCTGCACATAGAAGCATATACCCGGTCTTTTCTCTCACAACAAACAACGCGCGATAATGGTATGTGCCGCCTAAAATCCCAGGACCGTAAAAATAGCCAAGAAAAGCATACCCCGCAGGGTACAAAATGTCGTGTCCATTCAAAAAATGCCATTTCTTTTTCTGACCGATCCTTTTGGCCAAATCCAATGGCCTCATACTTTTTTTAAGCGGAAACCTCCTTAATTCTCCCCAAGCGCCGCTGTAACGAAAAGACGCCAAAGACTGCTGGTTTTGCGGCTCCCACTTCCAGCCTGACGGCACCTCCAAAAAAATACCCCAGCCCGCATGATGATATCTGCGGCCTGTGATCTGCCCCTTATGTTCCGCTGGCAAGCGCGGCAAACGCGCCTTCATCTCCTGATAAGAGTCCTTTCCTTCCACAAAAGGCCTTTCAAAAGCATCCATGCGCTCAATGTATTGACGTGCCAAGACAATCCGTTCCCCTGTGGGCGGATGAGACCGCAAATAAGATTCCCATTCTCCTATGTCTGCCTTTTTTTCCAAACTCTCCAAATATTCAAAAAATGCCAAGGCCGCTCTTGGGTTATATCCCGCTGAAATGGCATACCGCAAGCCCACGCGGTCCGCCTCTCTTTCGTGTTCCCGGCTGTACCCCAGCATATACAAGCTGGAAAACAAGTCAGCTGACTGCATCAAAGCCACCACAGCTTCAGGGCGGGAATGCATGGCAGTGGCAATTGTCCCCAAAGCAGCCAAAGCGCCTAAGCCCATTTGCTTTTCAATCATATTCACAGAATGCCAAGCGCACACATGTCCGATTTCATGACCCAGAATTGTGGCCAATTCGGCCTCGCTGTTCACTGCGTCCAAAAGCCCGCTGGTCACAAAAATATAACCGCCCGGCGCAGCAAAAGCATTGATCATTTCAGAATCCAGGATAGTGAACTCAAAATCCAAATGCGGTCGGTCGCTCACAGCCGCCAGCTTTTTCCCTAATCCATAGACATATTCTCTCAGCACAGGCTCTTTTAATTCGCCGTACATATCAATGAGCCGGTTATTGGTTTCACGGCCGATCTCTCTCTCAGCCTTTTCAGAAATGATCCTGGCTTCCCGCCGATGCGTCACTGGATTGCGAAAACATCCTGCCAAAAAAAGGAGAATAAGAACACAAAATATGAATTTTTGATTTTTGATTTTTGATTTTTGATTGAAAAACAAAACACTTGTTATGAGAGATTTATGATCAGTCATGAGAAAATATCGTTATTTAAATGGTGTTTTGAATAAATATCTATACCCGTGGGGTTTCTTGATGATTCAGCCAATGATCCAAACTCAGCCAATGCACCCGATCAAAAAGAATAATGACCCCCATCACTAAAAGACACCCATCCAAAACCATGGCTTGCCAGGGTTCCAAATGAGGACCAGCCTGACCAAAACACCCGCACTCAGTTAAGTCAATACCGCGCCACTTGACCAGCACAAGAGAGGACAAAAAACCCAATGACATCAGAATCGTTGAAAAAGCAAAAACAGAAAGGCCATAACCGACCAGGAGGTAAACCCCTGTCAAAATCTCCACCCAAGGTAAAAACTGTGACAGCGGCGCCACAATAAAATAAGGGAAAAGGTCATACGCCTCCAAAGCATATGCCAATTCCTCCGGAGGAGACATTAACTTCAAAAAACCAGATGCCGCCAAAATGCCTCCGGCCAAAACCCGGCATAAAACCGCGGAATATTTGAAAAAAGGACTTTTTGTATTCAATGTTGACACCGAACAAGCCGGTCCATTTTCCAGGACCGATTCCGGCTGATTTCTTTGCGGCGCATCAGTCTCATTCTCCCGAGGGGAGTCTTCTTCGTGTCCTGAAATCGTCTCAGGCTTATCGCCTGATAAACAGCCGGATTTATCCGGTCTTACTATTAGACGTATGAAAACCTGAAAAAGTTCCCTTATTCTCATTCTTTTAACTCCAGCGCCACAAATCGAACACCATGCGCAGCCAGCTGATTCTTACCGGAAATCCGGCGTTGATTGACGAAAAATGTGGGCGTCATGTTCACGTTCTGAATCTTCACATCCCGTCTGTCCTGATCAATCCATTTCTGCACTTGCTCGCTTGCCATTGTGTCTTTGAAAAGCGCCACATCCAGATGCATGTCTTCAGCGTATTTGACAAAGAACAACATGGGATCATCCGCATGTGACCATTGAGACTGAAGAGAAAATAAAAGGTCATGATATTCCCAAAAATGCCCTTGAACACCAGCGCTCTCTGCTGCTTTGGCTGCCAAATCCGCCCATTTGTGCGTTTTGAGCGGATAATGGCGAAAAACCAAACGGATTTTCCCCTTATATTGCTGAAGCAGATCCTTAAGAGTCCCCTGTGCTTGCGCACAGCTCTTACATTGAAAATCAGAGAATTCAGCCAGTACAACAGGAGAGGACAAGCTTCCTTTTTGTCGGAAGCGGGGTACATGAGACAAGTCAAACCATCTGGTTTGACGGCATATGGAGACAATAGAAATAACAGCGCCGGCAATTATTATGCCGACAATTAAACGTTTTATCATATGGCAATAGAAATGTTGTCAGAGCAGCCCTATGCCTGTCCGGTGACCAAACACATGGCCCGCTGGAAGGGGACTGCCTCGGAAAGGGGTTATTGTGCCGGGAACAGCCGCAGCTGTTCCCGGCAACATGTCCAATCAACCGATTTTATAAATATAATCTCCAGCCCGGCATTTATCAATCACCTTAATGCCAATGCCGGTTCCGGCTTCTGCAGACCCCACAGCATCATGTTCCACTTGCAAAGAATCAACTGTTTTCGTCA
>JANQER010000278.1 GCA_028278255.1 Elusimicrobiota bacterium
CACGCGCACACAAGCCAATTTGGACACATTAACAGCCGGGCCTGCGAGCAATGCAGATCCCCTGCACACGCACATCGGGCTGACCCCGGGAGATCATGCGGGCACGCACATGCCCGGAGGCGGAGACAGTTTGGACAATGTTTATCTGACCACAGGCACAGCGCAGACAATACTGGGTGTAAAAACATTTAATCCCAGTGCGGGAAATGTGCCTTTTGCCGTGGAATCATCCAAAAATCAAGTGGTATTGAATTTGAACGCAGACCTGCTGGACGGTGAAAGCGCATCGGATTTTGCAGACAGTGTGCATGCGCACAACGCCGGAGACATCACATCCGGCGTGTTGGACATTGCGCACGGCGGCACAGGCATTGGCAGTGTGCTTTCCGGGGTTTTGCTGGGCGGGGATCCTGTTTCTTCTTTATCAGCCACGGCAGGACGCCAGTTCTTAAGAAGAAATGCAGACAACACAGGTTATGAATTCGCTGCCATAGAAGCGCTTGATTTGCCGAACAACAGCCCTTGGTCAGAGGATCCCGGTCCGCCGGCTTATATCACCTATGACAACAGCGTGGGGATCGGCAACAGCAGTCCCGGGTACAAATTGGATGTCACAGGACAAATCAATGCTTCCGACGGCTTATGTTTGGACGGCGTCTGTCAATCATCCTGGGTTTGGACAAACCATCCGAACGGGCACTATTTTGCTTCTGTTCCCGGCGTGCATATGGGAATCGGCGGCACGCCGTCTGCCGCGTATAAACTGAATGTGGTCGGGAATATGGATGTGGTGGGAAGCGTGGGCAGCGCCGGAACCAGCTTTATCGGAGACGGATCAGATTTGGAAAGCCTGGACGCAGACCATATCACAAACGGTTTGCTGCCTGTTCAATACGGCGGCACAGGCGCGGATTCATGGGGCACTCATGAAAATGAATTGGTCATAGTCAACGCAGATGCCACGGCTTTGACAACAACATCGGACATCACCATATCAAATTCCAACGTGGGGATTGGGACAACCAACCCCCAGGCCAAATTGGAGGTGCAAGGGACAGTCAGTCAGGAGGGGTATGCCTACTGGGCAGTGGGGCATGGAAGTGTGGGGATTGGAACAACAAATCCGCAGAGCAGGCTGGAGGTGCAAGGCAGCCTCAGAAACACGGATGATGCTTATTTGGCTGTGTCTCCGGGGAGCCATGTGGGCATCGGCACAACCAGTCCGCGAAGCGAATTGGATGTGTCCGGTGATGTGTTTGTGGACGGGGCCGTCACTTTAAAAGAGACGGTGACGCCGGACACTGTGCCGGATTATGGCCGGCTTTACACAAAACCCGACAATCAGCTTTATTTTGTGAGCGGAGACGGTGTGGACCATCAAGTGGCTTACACCGGCCGGCCCAGAAATTACGGGGAAATGCATAAAATTCATAACACGGAATTCATAGATATACCGGAACAATACACATGGTACACCATTACCAACTGGACCGCCGGAGAACTGAATGGTTTTACGCAGACAGGGGATTATTTGGAAGCAGCGCATGACGGGGTATATCAGATTATTTATACAGTTGATGTTGACACAATATACGGCTGGCCTGCTTATGAGGATTATGAAATCGGGATATTTATTGACGCAGCGTTGGAACCCAAAACCGTGGCGCGCTATTACACCAATGAGGGCAGGGCCGGGAGCGCCACAGAGCATGCCACAAAAACTTCGCTTGTGCGTTTGTCAGCCAATCAAAAAGTCTATTTAAAAATGCGCTGTACATCGAACGGGAACGGGTATCCGCTTTCCGCCAGATATCACATGGTGTCTTTGACCATTATTCAAATCCATTAGTGTGGTTTTGGTTGTGTCAAAAAACTTATGAAAAGACATGGAACCACGGATAAACACGGATGAACACTGAAAAGAAAGAGAAAAGGTTCAAAATATATAAAAAAGGATGCCAAAAAATTATTGGCTTAAGGTAATGTCAAAAGAAAGATGAAAAATGACAGAAAAAAATATTGATTATCAATGGTTTTCAGTGTTTTGACAGGGGGAGGGAATTTTTTATGGAAAA
>JANQER010000322.1 GCA_028278255.1 Elusimicrobiota bacterium
ATTTTGGATCCGTTTATTGTTCAGATGTTTGTTTGGGCAGTTGGATCATATCTCATAGGCTCATTGCCAACAGGTTATTTAATGGGCCGTTTGTTAAAGGGCGTGGATATCCGGGAAGTGGGGTCAGGAAATGTGGGCGCCACAAATGTTTTCCGGTCTGTGGGAAAAGTGCCTGGTGTGGTGACTTTGATGATTGACATGATAAAAGGATTCGTTCCTGTCTGGTTATGTGTGTCTCACGTGCCGAGCGTTTGGATAAATGTGTGCGCAGGTGTGGCTGTTGTGGCCGGACACACTTGGTCTCCTTTTCTCAAATTCAAAGGCGGCAAAGGTGTGGCCACCTCAGCCGGTGTGTTCGCCGCTCTGGTGCCGGTACCCACTTTGTCTGCTGTCATGGTCTTTGTGGTTATGTTTTCTATTTTTAAAATTGTGTCATTGGGATCTCTGGCAGGTTCTGTCACTCTCCCATTGGTCGCTTTTATCATGTATGGCGCAACTGTCTATTCATGGTTGGCCTTGCTTTTGGGTCTATTGATTATTGTGAAGCACATTCCCAATATAAAACGCCTCATACAGGGACGCGAGTTGACTATTGACATCGGCCATAAGGAGAAAAAAACGGGATGAATTCATCTATCTGCGTGATTGGAGGCGGCAGTTGGGGCGCAACACTGGCCAATCATCTGGCATGCAATGGGAATAAAGTGTCTCTGTGGGAATATATGCCGGACATTGCTCAAAAGCTAAATCAAACGCGTCAACTGGCGGTTTTGCCTCAACTAAAATTAAACGATTCAATTTTTGTGACCAATGATATCTCTGAGGCTCTGAAAGGCTGCGGAATTGTGGTCAATGCAGTGCCTTCTGCTTTTGTGCGTCAGACATTTCGTTCTGTTCAACTCAAAAAATGCATGGAGGCGGATACTTGGGCCATCAGTGTGACAAAGGGCATTGAAAATGACACGCTTAAGTTTATGACAGATGTGATTGTGGATGAACTGCCGCAATTAAAAGGAAAAGTGTCTGTGCTGGCAGGTCCCTCACATGCTGAAGAAGTGGTTCGATGCATGCCCACTGTGGTGGTGTCAGCCGGCCCTGGCCATTACCCTGAAAAAGTGCATTCTTTGTTCAATACAAACACATTCCGTGTTTACACAAGTCTTGATTTTGTGGGTGTTGAATTGGGCGGCGCCATCAAAAACATATACGCCATTGCATGCGGGATTAGTGATGGACTTGGATTGGGCGACAATGCCAAAGCCGCTCTTATGACACGCGGGCTCAATGAAATGACGCGGCTGGGATTGGCCGTGGGAGCCCAAGGCGTGACATTGTTTGGTTTGTCAGGATTGGGGGATCTCATCGTGACCTGCACGTCCTGTCATTCCCGCAATAGGCTTTTGGGGGAAAAAATAGGACAAGGCAAAACCCTGACACAAGCTCTCAGTGAAATGACAATGGTGGCTGAGGGCGTTCACACAACCAAAAGCGGCTTTCAATTGGCTCAAAAACATCATTTGGAGCTTCCCATTATCAATGAGGTTTATAAGTGTTTATATGAAGACAAACCCGCCCAAAAAGCATTACAAGATTTAATGACACGGCCCGTGTCAGATGAAATGAAACATGTGGAAAAGTTGCTGAAGTCATAAAATCCTAAACTCTAAATCTGGGGATTGTTGCGAAATGCTTTTTTCCTTCAAATCCCCTCTCCTGTCTCCGACGGGAGAGGGCTTCACGAAGTGAAGGGTGAGGGCCTCAATAGGCTGTTTCGCAACTGACCCATCTGAAATTCACAATTTGTATCTTGTTTTTTTGGGTTTTATTGTTGTTTGATTATTGTTCCTTGGTTATTGGTTATTATTTGCTTATTGTTTCTTGGAATTTGGTTATTTCCGGTTTATCCGGATTCATCTAAAGGAGCCAGTGATGAACAAAGCTGATCTTGTCAATATCGTTTCGAATGTGGTGTGCACGCAAACAGAATCAAAAGCGGCTGTGAATAAGATTTTTGAATCCATTCAGAAAGCTTTGCGTGAAGGGGAAAAAGTGGTTGTCCAGGGCTTTGGCAGTTTTCAAACAGTGATGCGCAAAAGCAAGTCCGCCCGCAACCCAAGGACAGGCGAAACCGTTGTTATCCCGGCCAGACGTCGAATCAAATTCAAAATGGCCAAAGAATTAATCTAAAACAGAAAGTCATCTGTTAAATATATATACTTTATTAAATATTAACTTTACAAGCACCCGTGTTTTGTGTTTTAATATAATGTCAATGATTTCATACATCCCAACGGAAAAGGAATACTTTTCAATAGGCGAAGTCAGCCGGATCACCAATGTCAAGCCGTATATTTTGAGATATTGGGAATCAGAGTTTCATCTGGTACGACCGTCCAGGCGTGAATCAGGACATAGAAAGTTTAATAGACGTGATGTCGAGACCATCAGCCAAATCCGTGAACTTCTTTATCAAAAACGTTTCACGATTGAAGGCGCAAAAAAATTTTTAAAGCAACAACAAAAAAAAGGTCCTCTTCAATTGTCATTGGAACTCAATGAGTCCCCAGCGGCACTTGAAGCCCTCAGGCATGTCAAAAAAGAGATCACTGATATCGTGCGGACCTTAAAAAGCCATCAAATAAAAAAACCTGATTGAAGATTTATCGGGGCGTAGCGTAGTGGTAGCGCACTCCCTTGGGGTGGGAGAGGTCGTGGGTTCAATTCCCACCGCCCCGAAGTTCTAATAGATTGTCCTTGCGGTGGGAATTGAAGCCGACCCGAACGCTGCCATAAATGGCAGGAGGAGCAAAGCGACGGGTGAGCAGAATTCCCACCGCCCCGAAGTTTATCATTGTTTGTAGGGGCGGGCCTTGTGTCCGCCCGTTAAGAAAGCCAGTGTGAATTGGAGCTCTGTTTGTCTCTGTGATCTCTGTGGTTAAACAAATCATATGACTTTTAAAAAAAACATACTTTTCTGCTACATCACCAAATCCAGCGGCCACCAACGTGCGGCAGAAGCCATTATGGACGCATTGTCCCAATTGAGTCCCCGTGCTGATACCCATGGAATCAACTGCAGTTCTTATGCCTATCCTGTGATAGGAAAATTTGTGTCAAAAATATACATCAAGATATTGAAACATACCCCTCAAATATGGGATTTTCTTTATGACAACCCCAAAATAGAAAAAGCCACCCGTCGGATACGAAACCTTTTAACCTCTTTCAGTACAAAGAAAATATATGAACTCATCAAACAGTATCGTCCACGCTGTTTGGTGTGCACCCAGGCAGCGCCCATGAATGTCTTGGCGGCTATAAAAAAGAAGCGTGGACGTATCAAGATACCGATTGTCGGTGTTGTGACTGATTTTGGTGTGCACAGTTATTGGCGCTCAAGCTGCGTTGACATCTATTTGGTGCCCAACGATGATGTAAAGCAAAAAATGATTCAATGGGGAATTAAAAGATCACGTGTGCTTGTCACCGGGATTCCCACTGATCCACGATTTTCCGTTCAGAGAGACAAGCAAGCCGAACGACTGCGTTTGGACCTGGAACCGGATCGCCCCACACTGCTTGTGATGGGGGGAAGTCATGGGTTGGGGCCCATGGTCAAAGTGGTGTCTGCCATACGACAACTGCCTTTTGAAATTCAAGTCATAGTGGTTTGTGGAAACAACAGGAAACTGTATAAAGAAATGGATGCTCAATTTTCCCATGATCCTGGTTTAAAGATCTTCGCACACACCAAACATATCCCAAGACTGATGGATGCCTCTGACGTGCTGGTGTCAAAGCCAGGAGGTCTGACATGTTCAGAAGCCATGACCAAAGGAATTCCCATGATCATGCTTCATCCCATACCCGGGCAGGAAGAAAGAAATGCTCTCTATTTGTCCCAGCATGGCGCTGCTGAGCGGGTGGAAACTCTGGATGAGCTTGTTGAGATGGTGGATGACTTATTTTCTGATCAGAACCGGCTCGAAAAATTACGTGAAAAAAGTCAGATGTTGGCCAAACCATTTGCCGCGTTTGCCGCGGCAGAAGCCATTTTGAAAATTATTAATGAGCCTGTTGTGCGACCGTTCGAAGAAACGCGCACTGTCCCTGTTTTTTCAGGAAATAATGCCCTGAAAAAACTCAAAAAATCTGAAGCACAGGCTTCACTTTTACCGATTTGATAGAATTCTTCTGGTCTCTTTTTCTAGTGTCTATCAGTCAAATTGCCCGGCGATTGACGGGCAAAACCCGATATGCCTGGGCCGGAAGAATAGGCCGGGTCAGCGGCCGGCTCTTAAAAAAAAGACACAGGGCCGTGAAGTTCAATTTAGATACGATCGCGTTATGGGGCGGGAAGCAGTATAATCCGGGAATGGTCTTTGAAAATTATGCTTATACTCTTTGTGATTTTATCACCAAACCTTCCTTGACAATCACTGTGCAAGGCAGAGAAAACGCAGAAGAGGCCAGAAAGCACGGAAAAGGTGTGATTTTTTTGACTTCACATTTGGGACACTGGGAGCTTGGCGCCCATATTTTACAGGAATGGGGATGGCCGGCCACAGCAGTGTATCAGCCTTACCGCCAAGCCGCGATGAGGCGGTTTATTCAAAAACATCGGGCACAAAGAATCAATTATCTGGCAGTGGGAGAAGGAGCGGCCAATGGGATTAACAGGATCCTTGAAAACCAGAAAATCATTGCCATGCTGGCTGACAGGCCTTTTGGAGAGGAAGGTATTTTCGTAGAATTATGCGGAAAAAAAGCGCGCTTGCCTCGTGGTCCTTTCCTATTTGCTTGCCGGAATGGGTCACCCGTTTTGCCCTGTTTTGTAATCAGAGAAAGTTTAGGATGCTACAAAGGAATTGTGGAGGCGCCCATATGGCCGCAATCAAAAAAACGACAATCTGTTGACGAGATGGCAAAGCAGATGGCCCGTGTTTTGGAAAAAAACATAGCACAACACGCTGAACAATGGTATTGTTTTGAAAAAATTTTTGAATGACTATTCAGACAACCACGGATGAACGCGGA
>JANQER010000418.1 GCA_028278255.1 Elusimicrobiota bacterium
ATCATAATCCACCAGCCACAGCGTGTCAGGATCAACAGGGTCCACAGCAAAACTGGTGGGATACCGCCAATAGTCCTGCAAATCACTGCTGCTGCCTGACGGCAGATTGAGCGTGCCGCGCAGCTTCTCCCATTCTGTGGCACCGTTTTCCACATCCAGAAAGTATATGCCTGTGTCCAAATTGTTTGTGAAATTCGTGCTGCTGATGTAGTCCCCGGTTAACAGGGCATACACATTTCCGTTGTCATCCAATTCTATCTGCGGAATCACCCGGCCATTGCCGGCCGGCATGCCATTATTGAAATATTCCCATGTCACGCCATTGTCCAAGGACCGCGCCACGCCTATGCTGTGGCTGCCTCCATAAATGATGTCTCGGTCCGCATCATACGCCATGGATAAAAAGGCCCGGTTGAATTCACTGTTATTGGGGGTGATGCGTGCCCAGTCTTCTCCTCTGTTGTTGGACCGGTATATCCCGCCTGCGCCCACTGTCACACGGTGCCGGTTGATTTCCGGCCATGCATGGGATGAACTTCCTGCAGCATACACCACATTGTCATTGTCCGGGTCAAACGCATAATCATAATTCGTGTTCTGACCAAATTCGCATACCTTGACTGTGTCTCCCCCGTCATCCGACATGTATCCGCCTATGTCTGATACGCCCACATACATCAGTTGCGTGTTGGTGGGGTGAAATTCTATGCGCTTGATGGCTGTGTCTTCTAATCCGGTTGACCGCCATTTTTTGCCGGTTTCTGTCCTAGACCCTGTGTCTGCAAATTCTGTGAATGGCGCCAGCCAGTGTTCCCCATAGTCTTCTGTGACATGCAGAAAATAGTCCCCGGTGCCGCCGGCTCGCGCTGCATTGTTTTGGCACACTGTGAATGAGTAGTAATCCCCGTCATCCCAGCCCACTTCCACGCCAACTGCACTGTATTCCAATCTGTCAGCCGGCCACATCTCATACCCGTTGTCCCAATCATACATTTGAAGTCTTTTTTCTGCGCTTTGGCCGGCATCCATGGACACATATACTTTTTTGGCGTATTGTCTGGGCCAGTAATTGCCCCCTGTCACATAGATCACCTGGGAGTTGTTTTCCGCCATGTAGATGCCGCCGTGTTTCTGGTGGTCACTCCCGTCTGATGCCCCGCCTATGCGCAATGAGCCATTCCCGGCCAAATACTGGCTGGTGTATCCGCAGTCAAAATCCTCTACAAACGGCACACGGTTGTAGTCTGTGCTGCCGGCTGATTTCACCCATACAAACCCGCTGGTTTGTACACTCCGGTCATACACGTCCGACCCGGGATTGTAATCAAACCCCTGCAGCCACGGGCCTATGGCATTGACCCCGTCTCCGTCCACATAGGCCAGTGTGGTCCCATGGCTGTCTCGTCCGCCGGCAAAGGAGTGCAAGGGCAGTACAGCCGGCACATGGATCAGAGTAAAATTGTCCCCCATATCAGATGATCTGTAAATCCCGGCTGATGTGGCATGGTAGAGATAATTGTCTGTGTAATCTATAAATGTGCCCACGCTTGGGCCTGTGATATTGCAGGCCTGCCAGGTAATGCCTTTGTCTTGGGATTTGAGCAATCTTTGGGTGGTGGCGCAGAATACGATATTTTCGTCTTCGCTGTGGCTGATCCAGTTGTTGATTCTTTCACTTCCGTTTAAGGGCATGCCTATGGCATGCCAGTTTTTGCCTTTGTCTGTGCTGCGCAAGGGGTTGCGGCCTTCATTGGCAAAAAACACAATATTGGGGTCTTTGCAGAATCCCACCGGCGCTGTGCGCCACAGCACTGAGCTGTATTCAATTTGGGTTTGGTCTATGGCTGTCCATCTTTGCCCGCCATTCACTGTTCTGAACAATGACCCCATGTCTGTGCCCACGAACATTAAATTCTCGTCATACGGGCTGATGCTGAAACTGCCAAATGCCCCGCCGCCGCCGATGCCTTGGGGTTCGTACGTGGCTGAAATGCTCAAATGCGCGCTCAACAAAACCATGAATCCAATCAGTGAAACAGATCTCAATAATTTCGTTCCCATAGAGCCTCCCTTTAAGTTCGAAGTGCAAAGTCCGAATGACAAGGTAAAAATCAATTTCTTATTTTAAATATCAACAACCTCCCGATCCGGACAAGCCGGAAATTACAAATTTATATTTTTTTACTTCGCACTTCGAAAGCACTAGTGTAGTGTCCCTTAAATAACTTTACTTATAAAATTGCCGTCAATTCAATTATTTTTTTCGTAATTGCCCAATTTATTGGGCGCTTTTAAAAATACGCCCGATGAATCGGGCAATTACAAGACCCTATAAACACGCAAATGTAAAGATCTGTTGGAAACACTACACTAGCCGGAGTGTCTCGTGGTCGACCGGCCTTCGCACTTTTTCTCTATTCTATATATCCTGTCATTGTTAAAGACGGAATCATGGATGCATCTGAACTGTATGTGGCTGCATTGCGCAATTGAATGGCAATGACATTTGTTCCTGACGTGAACAAATGACTGAACTGTGTGATGTCGAATTGCGCTGGCGGCAAGTGCGTAACAGACTCATGCTGCCCGCTGGCAGGCACATCATAAGCAGGCTCACCAATCACATTGTCCCGGGCCACTTCCACACCATTGATGTAAGCCACAAAACCATCATCATAATAGAGGTTCAGCATGATGGATTCATAAGCAGTGAAGGGATTGTCAAATGTTTTGCGCAAATAAACCGTGACATAATTCCCATACATGGTGCTGTATAGATCAGTGGCATCATCACTGTCTCCATATCCAAACCCAGAAGGACCACTCTGCCAGGATGTGTCATCAAAACCAGTGTCACGCCAATCAGAAGGCGGCTCACTGGTCCCTTCAAAATATTGCCAAATGTCGCCTTCCTGGATAAGTGTTTGTTCAACAGGATCTGATGTGGTGTCGGGCGTGGGCACAGTTAAAGGAGCAGATGCTGTACTTTCATTGCCAGCTGCATCATAGGCTGTCACATAATACTCATATATTGTGTTGGGTGTTAGCCCTTGATCCAGATAATGAGTGTCTGCACTTGTCCCCACTTCTGCGTTATCACGATAGACCCGGTAACCCACCACATCTGTGTTTTCAACTGGGTTCTCCCAAACCAAGTCAACTGTTGTTTGCGTCACTGTATTGGCATTCAGATTCATAGGCGCCAAAGGCGGGGTGGTGTCTGGGATTTCTTCTGTGGTCACATTCAGAACAGCAGAAGCTGCACTTTCATTCCCTGCTGCATCATAGGCTGTGACATGGTATTCATATGGTGTGTTGGCTGTTAAATCTTGATCAGCATAATTGGGGTTAACACTTGTTCCAATTTCTGCCCCATCACGATAAATCCGGTAACCTGTTACATCTGTATTGGCAGCTGGATTTTCCCATACCAAATCAACTGTTGTTTGCGCCACTGTGCCAGCACTCAGGTTGATTGGCGCCAAAGGCGGGGTGGTGTCTGGGTTTGTGTCATAATAACCTGTGATGGTGAGAGACGGAATCATAGAAGCATCTGAGCTATACAAAGCTGCATTGCGCAGTTGAATGGCCAGCACAT
>JANQER010000419.1 GCA_028278255.1 Elusimicrobiota bacterium
CGGGGGAAAAGGCGCTGCAGGGGGGGGCTTGGCTAAGTATACTCATTAGTGTATGCTTAGAATAGGAGGCGGTTTATGACGCATACCATCAGCTTAAAAGATCTTCGCCCGGAGCTTCCGGAAGTGGCCAAGGCGATTGAGTCAAAATTTGACAGGTATATTGTGACCAAACGCGGACATCCCGTGATGATGATGATGAGCCCGGAAGATTATGAGGGCTTATTGGAAACCATTGATATCCTTTCTGATAAGTCAGCTCTTAAAAGAATAAAGAATTCATGGAAGGAAACGCGGAAGGGGAAAAGAGTGTCCCTCGCGTCTTTGAAACGCCGGTTGACGCATGTATAAAATTGAAGTGTCTCGTCAGGCTGAAAAGGCTCTTGAAAAGGTTTACCGGTTTGATCGTTCTTTATATCAAAGATTTATCAATGCATTGGATGATATTTTAAAAGATCCATTTCAGGGAAAAAGTCTTCACGGAGAATTGCGCGGTCTTTTGTCTTATAGGATGGGGAATTACCGCATCAGGAACCCTCAGGGAGAGAATCCCACCAGCCATTACTCGCCAGAGCTGTGCCTGGCGGGTGTTTTTTTTGTGAAAGTAGAATCCCATAACACAGGACAAATTTGGCCGGCCAAAGGCAGGCCAAATGATATCAATGTCTATGTCTATGGTCTCAGTTTTCTTTTGTTTTTTTGGGTTTTTCCGCGTTTTTCAGTTCTTTTTTGTATGTGCCCCAGGATGCTTTGAGGTCAGAGACAAGTTCATTGAATTCTTGCGCGTTGATTTCTTTAAAATGTTTGTACCTGTTTGTGACTTTTTCAATCACTTTGTGATAGGTTTCCTGGTTCACGTCATTGAGCTTTTCAACTTTTTCCAAAACCTCGCCTTTGGCTTTGATGATCCATCCCCGGATTTTTTGCCGTTTTTTGGCGTTTTTTCCGTAAAACAAATAGGCCCCCGCGGCTGCCACAGCTGCCAACCCCACTGCTTTGTTGAGTTTACCCATATGTGTCTCCTTGTTAATAATAGAAGTTATGAAATTCTGACCCGGACCAGTTGGAAATGACCAAATTCCAAGATACAATAACCAAATAATAATCAATGACCAAGAAACAATAATCAAACACAAACTGTGATAATGAATTTCTATGAATGCCTCTTTGCCCTTTGCTCTATGCCGTTTTATTCTATTGTATTAATGTCCTGCCTTGTGACTGATTCGTAAAAATCAAAACAGTTGTCTTTTTTTTCTTTGTTTGCCCGGAATTTCATGGCTTCCCGCGGGTGCTGGTTGAGAATGCCTGAGATGCCGTAGATGTCATTGTAACCCCATTCGATTTCATTTCGCAAGGGGTGAAATTCATTTTGTATGACTTTGTATATGGGGCGCACGTCAAACTTGGGGTTTTTGAGAAAGCCCAGGAGTAATTCCAAACAGCAGTTGCCGGCGCCGCGGCCAATGCCATTGATGGTGGCGTCCAGCATGTTGACGCCGTCTATGATGGCTTGCTGCGTGTTGGAAAAGCCGAGCTGCTGGTTGTTGTGGCCGTGGAATCCCAGCTTTTCTCTGGGGAAATATTTGCTGTATAGGTTCAGGTAATACGTGATTTGTTCCGAGTAAAAAGCCCCGAAACTGTCCACCAAATACAAGTAGTCCAGCTCTTTGACGTCGCGCAGCTGTTCCAAAGCGCCCATGAGGTCTGATTCTATGGCCGCAGACACAGCCATAATATTGAGCGTGGTCAAATAGCCTTTGTCTTTGCAGCGTTTGACCAGGTCCAGGCCTTTGTCAATTTGAGGCACATAACAGGCTGTGCGGATCATGTCCACAGGGCTGTCTTTTTTGTCTTTCAGTGAATTGATGTCCACCCGGCCCACATCAAACATCACAGCCAGTGTGGGTCTGTGCCCGTTGGGATGGCTGTCCACAATTTTTTTGAGGAGCTCATCGTCACAGAAATTCCAGGGTCCGTACACAGAGGTGGGATACTCTTCGCTCACAACCAGCTTCTTGCCCAGCTCAACGAAATCAACGCCGGAATCGCATACAGCCCCGTATACGGCTTTGACAAAGTCCTCTGAAAATTGGTAATTGTTGATGAGTCCGCCGTCCCGAATGGTGCAGTCTAATACTTTGATTTCTTTTCTATACATAGTGCTTGTGCCCCCGCATAATTTGGATTTTTAATTCACAGTCAAGAACAGAACTGATTGTATATAAAAGAATTATAAAATATTTATCATGGTTTTGCTATTGAAAGTGATAAAATAAAGACCATTATGAAATTTGTTTTGAGAATCCAATCATTTTTTTTGATGCTGTGTCTGACAATGTGTGTGCCGCATTTGCTGTTTGAGAGTGCACCAGTGCTTGGCCCCTGGACAGCGGCTTCTTTTAACGTGCAGACATTTGTTTTGGGTGTTGTATGTGTCTTTTTTGGGCTGTCCAGGGATTCTTTTCAGGTGCGCGTGGGTTTGGGCGCAGGCGTGTTGTTTTGTTTTGTGATTTTGTTGGATGTGCTGAGGATGGCCAAAAAAACCGGGCTTTGCGGGATAGAAGCACGCTGGACATTGATCCCGTTGTTATATGGGTTATTGGTTGTTTTGTTTTTTGGGTGGCTGTTATGGCGGGAAAAAACAGGCCGGGCAAGAATGGGAGAAGGGCCGGACAATAGAGCGCCAATGGGTGTGCCCCTGCGCACAAAAATGTTATTGATGGCAACGGTTTTGGCAGGGTGTTTTGTTGTGCTGGAGTGGGTCTGCCGGGTGGTCAGCAGTGCCAAATGGTCGGAAGCATCGCAATGGCGGTGGTACGCTGTTCAGGTTAAAAGAAATGAAATCGGATTGCGCAATCCGCCCATTGATTGGGGGCAGCGTGTTTTTGATAAGCGGGTGCTGATATTGGGAGATTCTTTTGCTTTTGGTTTTAAAGTGGACCGGGATAAGAACCTGTCCAGGATTTTGGAGAAAAAATTAAATGTAGTAAGGGCCGGGTTTTCCCGGCCCGTTAAAGTGGAAGTGGTGAATGCGTCACAGGTGAATCAGTCCATAGACCGGCAATTGGCGTTTTTTGAGGCCTGGGGAAAGGCGCTCAAGCCGAATGTGGTGGTTGTGGCGCATGTGTTGAATGATGTGGCGCCTGAGTCTGCTCAGTCAGCTTATTCAAATGTTTTTCTTTGGTGGATCTATCATGTGTATGCCGCGCGTTTGGTGAGGCCGATTTTTGACGGACTGCGTCATGGGGGAACCGTGGCGGGGATGCAGCAGGCGTATTCGCCTGATTCAAGAAATTGGCGCGCGTATTTTGACCAGTTGTCCCGATTAAAAGCCCGTGTGGAATCCCAGGGAGGACAGTTGGTGTTTATGGTTTTTCCGTGGATCAGTGATTTTGAGAATTATGCGTTTCAAGCCGCACACAGGGCGCTTGAAGAAAAAGCCCGTCAAATGGGCATTTTGTTTCTGGATTTGCTCCCGTCTTATTCACAGCATCCGGCCAAAGCGCTTCAAGTGAGCGCCTATGATCTTCACCCCAATGCCAAAGCCCATGAGATCGCGGCTGAAGAATTGTGTTCATTTGTTGAAAATTTAGTGTCAAACAAATGAAGGCGTTATTTTAAGTATGTAGGTGCACTGGCGACTGGATGTCTTTTTTGTTTATGGGTCTCATGCGTTTTGTGGTGAGATGTGTGTTTTTTGTGAAAGCGCTTGGGTGAAAATAATTTTTTAAAGAGCAAATGAGTCAATAATAAGTTCATGTCAGCGATTGAATTCATGGAATCCCTCCTTGTTAAAAGAAAATTCGAATGCACTGCAGGAACGGTCGCGACCGTTCCCTACGACAAATGTGTTTCAGTTTTTTTGGGTCATTGAGATTTGTTTGTGTCTTGTCGTGACGACTCAGGTCTACAAAAAAATACATTGGAACCACGGATGAACACGGATAAACACGGTAAAACATTTACAAATATTTCAACTTAAAAAGAACCATAATATTTTTGTTTTTACCGTGTTTATCCGTGGTTGCCTGAGTGGTTACATCTTGTCACTTGGAATTTGGTTGTTTCCGGTTCCCGCATCCCTCAGTCCTCTCCCGACGGAGAGGATGAGGGGATTGTCCCGCGATATGTTGTTCAGTTTTAAAACGTAAACGTGAATGACAGACGGTGGGTGTCGCCCAGGTTGCCGAAAGGGACATAAGCGTAGTCAATGATGAATTTCTTAATGGTGAATCCCATGCCTGCGCTCACGCCGGTGAGGCCTTCCAGTTTGTCGCTGGACCGGCCGACTTGATACCCGGTGCGCAGGGCCAAAATAGACACCGGCATGTATTCCACCCCGCATTGTAAATAGGACCGGCTTTCCTGGATCCAGGAATCTCCGCCGGCTGTGACAAGCAGTTTGTCATTGAAAAGCTTGTACGCAGCGCCGAGCTTGACGCCCAGGGGGAGCGGGTCGCTGGCTGATTTGTATTTGACGCTTGTGCCCACATTCAGGACTGAGAGTCCGAAAGTGAGAGGGAGATCGCTCATTTTATACAAGGAGCCCAGGTCCAATGCAAAAGCAGAGGCGCTGTCACTGTCCAGTTTGAGCTGGATGAACTTGAGACTGGCGCCCAGGCTGAGGTTGTTAAAGGAAAGCGCGTATGACCCGAACAATGCAGAGTCTTTGGCTGCAAATGTGGAGAGCGCTGCGGTTGTGTCGCCGGTGCGCTTTTCAATGTCAGCAACCTGCAGGTAGTTGATGCCAACGCCCCACACGCCTTTGCCGTCCATGGGATGCGCGTAACTGAGAAATCCCTGGCTGGTGTCCTGATACAGGACATTGTACGTGGAGGCCAGCTGCGGCCGTTCCATGCCTGCTATGCCGGCTGGGTTCCAATACAGCACATGCGCGTCATCTGTGACAGCAGCGTACGCGCCGGCCATGCCCATGGCCCGGGCGCCCACCCCTATCTTGAGAAATTGCGCGGCTGTTGTGCCGACGCCGCCTGCCCATGACGACATGGGCAGGAGCAGAATCAGAACTGTTTTGATCATGATTCCCCACGGTGTTTTCCATTGTGTTTTTGTTTCTTTTGGTTCTTTCATAAAATTCCTCCTAGTGAAACACTTGTCCTCATGATTTCTGTCCGCGTGCTGAGGGCTGACAGGCCTTTTCATAGACTGGGTCCTGCTTTTGCGGGGAATCATTTTATCACCGCCATTTTGATCACATGGTCTTTGGCGTCCTGGCCAGGCACGTCAAATATGGCAAAGTACACGCCGCTGGCCACTTTGTCACCGCTTTTGTTTTTGCCGTCCCATGTGGAGTAATAGGTGCGTCCGCCTGTTTGTGTGCCTTCATCCAATGTCCGCACCAGTTCGCCGGACAGGTTATAGATGCGGATCACCACATGCCCGGTGCCGGTGGAAGGCAGATCATAGCGCAGTATCGTGCCTGTGGTGGTGAGACTGCTGGTGCTGCCGCCGCTGGCCAGCGTGAGGGTCTTGGATTTGAGGTTAAACGGATTCGGGAAGTTGTACGCATTGAGCGATGTGCCGCTGTAAGCAGCGCCTGCCAAGGCTTTGCTGATGACCACAAACTTTCCAGTTTGTACAGCAGCTGTCATGGGGTCATAAGCGTATCGACCGTTGGCAAAGGGCGCCATGCCTTTGAACAAGCTGGCAGACGGACTGCGCGCGCCTCTGAGCGCACCTGCTGCTGCGGGCGCATCATCAATGCTCTTGATATCAAGGCTGACAGTGCCTGTGATGGGGTCATAAAACGGCTTGTCAGGGATTTCCACAAGCTCTCCATTGACCACCTGGGCAATGCGCACCCCATTGGGATCCAGCACATCGTTTCTGTTCAGGGCCAATGTCAAAGAGACTTCGCGGCCTGTGCTGATTTGCGCGCTGGACGACAGTGTGACCACATAGGCGTCACTGACCACTGTTTGGGTGGATGTCGGCAGACTGGCATTGTCAGCATCGATTTTTTCCAGCTGGCTGGTGGGCACAGTGCCTTGCGCAAATTCCACTGAGCCAATGATGAAATCCAATGACCCTGCTGCGGTGTTTTCAGGATCCACAGACGCGCTGCCGCCTGTGACAGCTGCCCGGTCAATGATATTGTTGGATTTGCCTCTGTCAGTGGGATTAATCACAGTGTCCACATTTTGTGTTTTGGATCCGTCTTTTGTGGTGACCCGGCACACATTGTTTCCGGCGCTGTCCGGAAGCGTGATGCCTTCGGCCATATAGGTTTTGTCAGGCGCGGATACCACCAATGAAGTGAAGTCTGTGGCTGAGGCTTCACTATAGGTATCACCTGCCACACATTTGATTGAGGGGTTCTCTGTCAGTAGTTTGGGAATGGCCACGTGCAGGTCAACAGTGCCGGCTGATGCGCCCGGCTTGAACTGGACTGTGGGAATCGGCGGCACTGACAGCAAAGTGATTTCAGGCGCTGTCACACTGCCGGCTGTGGCCACAGTGGAGGTGCCCACGACTATTTTTCCGTCTGCCACGGCAAAGATTCTGATCACATTCCCGGGAACCGGGTTGGGCAGTTTGTACGTGCCGTCTGTGCCTGTTTTGGTTTCCCACACAGGCGGTTCCACAGTCACGCGCGTGCCTGCCTGGGTGCCGTCAAAAGCCATGATTTTCACGCCGGCCGCGAGTTTGCGGCTGGGGAAGCGTGATGCCACGACCGTGCCTTGAATATCGCCGGGCGCATATGTCATGGTGAAATCCACGGTTTCCTCGCTGCTGCTGAGGATCGCGGCCTTGTCCGTGGCTTTGGCATAATCTTGGTAAGTGACTGACATCCGATACATGGAGTCTGACAGCCCTTCAAAGGAATAGCTCCCATCAGCAGCTGTGGTGGCTTGGCGGGACGAGGTGCGGTTCTTTATCACCACTGACGCGCCTTTCAAAGCCACGCTGCCTGTGGTGGTGACCACGCCTGAGATGCTGCCGCCAGTGCCTGCTTGTACGTCAAAGTCAATATTGCTGGTGGTGGTTTGTCCGCTCCTGAGCACCACTTTTTGTACCACAGGCGGATAATTCGGCGTGGTGCACACATTGGTGTATGTGCCTGCCTGGAGGAGCTTAATGCCGTACTGCAATGTGACCTGGCCGATCCTGGAAATGAAATCATCACTGTCACGGTTTTTCACAGCGTCTTCAATGCCCATTTCATTTTCACCGAATGACGCCGGGATCCCCATGCTGAACCCTGCCAAATTGTTGTCAGAGTCATAGACCGCGCACATGGGCATGTAAGCCAGGAATTTATCAAAGTCACCGCCCATTTTGTCAAAGTCTCGTTTGGTCATCATTTTGTCGCCTGTCATGGTGCCTGTGATTGTGGCATCCCCATAGCTGGTGTCAATATTCACTGCCACCACACTGGAGAAAAACACTGTGCTGGCGGTTGTTTCATGCGCTTTGTCAATGAGCGCGTTCTTTTTTCCAAGCGCTGTGAGGTACATAAATCCCGGATCAATGGGCGTGGAAGGCATTTCTTCTCCCGGAGGCGGTCCCATGTTTGGGAATCCCTCGGCAAAAACGTGCAGCGTATAGTCGCCGGGAGGGACCTTGGGCGCGCTGTCCCATCCGCCATGGCCCATCCAGGCTGTTTGTTCCTGGGAATGCGGGTCTTCCGGCGAATAAAATTTCATTTGCTGAAGATTAATGGGCGCGTCTGATCCGCCGCGGCCATGCATGAGGTTCAGGTTGTCAAAAGTCAAAGGCGTGCCTTTATGAAAGCCCACAATGCGGCCCACCATTTCCGGCGGCTCTCCCGGGCCCATCACGCCAATATCCGGCGGCAGATCCCCTGTGGTGACTTCGACCTTAATGCCTTTTTTGAGGTTCATGGTCACGCTGGTGGTGGTGTCCACATTGACCACAACACCATCTATATAAGTTTCAGCCACCTGGCATCCTTTTCCATGCGAGGCAAATCCCAGCATGTACGTGCCGGCCGGCAGGCCTGCAATGGTCACATCTCCTTCCTGGCTGAGCTCTCCCCAGCCCCAGGCATCCACGTTCATTCCTTCAGCATGCACATTTCCTGAACAGAATTCATTCATGAAATTGTTGGGGTCATCGCCTGGCTGCGGCTGTGTTTTGGGCACAAATCTGTATCCGTCAGGGCCGAACAAAGTCACATTCACCGATCCGGCTTTTGCCATATGGAAATCCAGTCCGGCAATTGTGGTGGCTTCTGTGAGATCCGCAAAGTTGCTGGGCCCCATATGCACTGGCCCGTAATTGGTGCCACGGATTTCCAGGAAGTATTTGACGCCGGTTTCCACTTGCATGGTATAGGTCTGCTCAGCGCCAACGCCATTGACCGAGGCAAATCCCACTTTTGGCCTTTGTCCGGGTCTGCCGCCATGTTCTTCATGCGCCATTATAGTGATGGGAGAAGACGTGAGATCCGCGGCATCCGGAAAATAGACTTTGCCGGAGATGGTCCCGTTTCTAACAGTGGAGGTGTCCACAGCCAGGCTCACGCTCAAAGCTGTGTTGGAGCTGATCAGCGCAGCGCCCGGTGCTGCTGCGTACACGCTCAATATACTGTTTGTGCTGACAGTGATGCGCAAATCATCAGTCCCGCCCATTTGTCCGTCAGGTCCAAAATTGACCATGGTGGGCTGATTGGTAAAAGGTGAATTCGCGTCACATTCATAGTTGCCTGCAGGCAGATTGCTGATGACAAATGAACCTGTGGAGGCATTGGTGCCGCCCCAGGATCCGCCCGGCCATGGCTGCTGCATGGCATTGGGATCGCTGCCCTGCGCTGTGGCTTGGTCCAATCCGGGGTAGGAACGCCAGTCCGGCCGGCAGGACACCCACACATGAGGCACAGCTGCGCCTTCCATGGTGACTGATCCGTATATTTTCCCGTCACCGGTCATGACATTGAGCACCACGCTTGTGCTTTTGGGCTGGGCAATCCAGTCCGCTGAATAAAAGACCCGGTTGGTCACACCTTCGAATCCGGGCATGAATATATCCATATAATAGGTGGTGTCATTCATGAGCCCGTAAAAAGTGGCAATGCCTCTGGGGTCAGTGTCTGCAAAATAGTCCGGTCCGCCTGTGGCGCTTCTCTTTAATTTTAATTGTGCATGGTCCACGGCATTTCCTGTGGCGCTGCTCGTGACCACGACCGTGAGATCAGCTGTGCCTGCGCCTACACGGTGCCGGTCCCGCATGGCTTCGTCTTCCACCATGGGAGGGGGGGCAAAGTGCTGCGTGAGGTCAATGCCGTCGCTTCCTGTTAATGTGACTGTTTGTCCTGCTGCCACAGCAGAATCAATGAATCTCCCGCCTCCCTTGTCATCTGCCGGTGAGAAAATACCGCAGTCATAAGTATTTGCCGGCGCCGGCGGGATATTGAAAAATGTAATGTTTCCGGTTGTCCCGGCCAAAGAGGCCATGCCAAAAGCCACATCTTCAAAGCTGTTGTTGTTCCGGCAGCCGCCCATGATGAATGTGCCGGCATTGTCAACTGTGAGAGCAATGACAATGGTGCCGCCTGATGTGTCATCATTCAGCGTGATGGTTTTGCCGTTCGCGTAATCCGAGGCAGGCCTGGGGTAATTGTTATAATCCATGGCCTGGTCGCGCATAGAAGGCGCGCAATTCGTGTTAATGGCCATAAATTGGTAATGCGCTGTGGCATCCAATGTGTTGCCGCCTGTGAACGAGGCCACGCCGCTGGAATTGGCAGTGACCACCTTGGTTTTGGTGTGGTCCGGCCCGTATTCACCCATGGCCACAGCCATGACCTGCGCTCCGTTTGAGCAGCCGGCGCTGCCGGCCACAGTGACTGTGACATCCACAGCCCATAAGGACGGACACGCCAGGGCCAATAAAAACGCGCCTGCGCACATCTTTTTGAGAAATGATGTTTTGCTTTTGTACATAGGTAAAGCCTCCTTTAAAAGAGCAGGATGTTTTCTGCCCGAACAGCCTTAAGATTGATAAATCCGGTTTCCATCCTGGTGAGAGACCGCAAAAGTACTCCGATCCATATACACATATCGGCATTTTCTGAAAAACTTTATGCAACTTTTTGTTAACTTTTAAAAAAGTTTAAACTAGTTCACAAAAACAGCAATTTTGTTCAATACATGTTTTACGGGTATATGAGAAAATAACGGTGAACCCCAATGCGGTTTAGATAAGCCTGGTTTTTGTAGCTGCCCCATTTATGGGGCGCTTTTTGATAGGTTTTTGCTTTAAAGAGCCCGATAAATCGGGCAATTACGTTCTTATCTAAACCGCATTACGGTTAATCCGGATAATTTTTGGGGCCGAGTGAGTAAAAAAGCATTGATAATTATAAAAGGTATGCTATACTTTAGAACACTTACAATAATGATAAAACTCATCCAATGCCTGCTGACAGCCTGCTTTTCTTGGGAGAATGAGGGAGGAGACATGTTCACGCCGAGAACTTGTGCTTCGTGGAAAAATTCTTTTTCTGCGGCTTCTGTTTTATTGTGTTTTCTGTGTTTTAGTATGAGTGTGCCTGCTGCTGTTTTTGCTGCAGGTGGGTATGCTCTGTCCCCTGATAAAGCCTTGCACATGCAGAACACTGTTTTTGTTGATATCAGACCTCCTGAGCAGTTCAATGCCTTGAAAATCCCGCAATCAGTCAATATCCCTCTTTACGCTGTTAAAACCAAATCATTTCTAAAAGAAAAGACTGTTGTTTTTGTTCCCGGGCATGAGAATGCCCGGCAAATGGAAAAAGAGTGCCATGCCTTGCGTGCGCAGGGGTGGCGTGTTTTTTATTTGTCTGGAGGTTTGCCCGCTTGGCAGAAGCAGGGGTATGCTGTTGACAATGATCCGTCTGAGCAGTCCCATTTGGAATCTGACAAGCCTGTCATTTATTTCACTGAAAAAGGACTTGGCCGGACAAAATCAAGGTCATTGTCTTCTTCCGGGGCCGGCTCTTGCGGCAAGGGGTGTGCGTCATGTCGCTGAGGGGGGTGGCCACAGGTTTTGCGCTGTTCAGTGTGTCTGTCATGGGCTGGGCTGGGCCTGCTGCGCAGAAAACCATTCAGTTGAGTTTCACAGCAGTGAACAAGACCAATTTAACAATTGATTCAGCTGAATTGTGGGCGTATGCGCCCATTCAGGAGGTTGGGGCACAGACATGCCAGGCTTTGAGAGCCTCTCATCCTTATGAGATGACAGAGACGTCAGGGAGAAATCAGGTGATGCGTTTTTCTGTGGGGCCGCTGGCGCCCTATGGCCAGAGGATTGTGAGAATCACAGCAGAGATGGCCATGGCAGGCCAATCCCAAAGGAAGAGGCTTTCCCGTGCTGAGCTCAAACCATATTTGCGGCCGGAAAAATGGATTGAATCCCATGAGCCTGGTCTTCAGCAATTGGCCAAAAAATTGACAAAAAAGAGCCGGTTTCAGACTGCGCGTCATATTCATGAATGGGTATCGCAAAATCTGGAGTATGCAGGGGTTCAGAAACAAGCGCGCGGGGCTTCTTATGCTTTGGCCCATAAAAAAGGAGATTGTACAGATTATATGTACTTATTTATAGCGCTGTGCCGGGCAGCCAAGGTGCCGGCACGGGGCATAGGCGGGTACATTTGTCCGGAGAGCCGCGTGCTGCGGCCGTCTGACTATCACAATTGGGCGGAGTTTTATCATAAGGGCCGCTGGCATGTGTCTGATCCGCAAAGGAATGTGTTTTTAGATCCATCACAACATTATGTGGCATTCAGGATTTTGAACGGGACGGGCAATGATTTTCATCGGTTCAAGTATGCGGGAGATGGTTTGACTGTTTATATGAATGGGAGCGCACAGTGAGGAAATTTTGTCTGATGCTCATCTTGACAGGATTTGTTTTGGGCAGGGGTCTGCCTGCAGCAGCAGAGGACCCTGTGTGCGCCACTGTGAAGATAGAAATCAAACAGGAATTGACCCTGGAGCGGCAGGCTTTTGATGCGCATATGCGTATCAATAATGGTTTGTCGCATTTGTCTTTGGAGAATGTGGGTGTTGTGGTGACATTTGAGGATGAGGCCGGAAATAATGTGGAGGCTTCTTCAGATCCCAACAGCACCACAGCTGCTTTTTTTATTCGCGTGGACACTATGGACAATATCAATGATGTGTCTGGCGCAGGCGTGGTGGCGCCTGACACCTCGGCTGATATTCACTGGCTTATTGTGCCAGCGCCTGGTTCAGCCAATGAGAATCCGCAAGGTACTTTGTATTATGTGGGGGCGTCTCTTTCATACACCATGGGCGGGGAAGAACATGTGACTGAGGTGACGCCTGATTACATTTATGTTAAGCCCATGCCAAAATTGATTCTGGATTATTTTTTGCCCAAAGAGGTGCACGGCGATGATGCATTTACCCCTGCTGTGGAGCCTGCCATCCCGTTTCCTTTGGCTGTGCGCGTGAAAAATGCAGGGTTTGGCCATGCGCAGAAGCTGAAAATTGATTCAGCCCAGCCCAAAATCATTGACAATGATCAGGGGCTTTTAGCGGGTTTTCATATACAAGGATGCGATGTGAACGGTATTTACACCGCCAATAGCTTGCTGGCGGATTTTGGCGTTATCCCTTCCGGGCAGTCAGGCGTGGCCCGGTGGATCATGACTTGTTCGTTGTCCGGCCTGTTTGTGGAATTTTCAGCGCGTTATTCGCATGCAGATGAACTGGGCGGAGAGCTGACCTCATTGATTGAAGAGGTGAACACGCATACATTGATCAAAGATGTGCTGCTTGATGCGCCTGGACAGGACTTTGTTCCGGATTTGTTGGCTGATGATGAAGGGGAGATCAGGCTCTACGATTCTGAGAATCTTGATGCAACAGTGGCCAATCAATCCGTGCATGCTGATCTTGTGCCTCAGAACGGGGATGTGTATGTGCTGACCGCGCCTGTCACACCGGGTTATATGTATGTGACACTGCCGGATCCTTTGTTTGGGACAAAAGCATTGGCATCTGTGCTGCGTTCTGACGGCAAGCATATCAGGCTGGACAATGCCTGGCTGTCAAAATCACGCAATGCGTCCAATGAATGGGAATATTTTGTGAATCTTTTTGACAGCAGCACCACTGGGCAATACACGTTTGTTTTTGGTGATCCTGACGCAGGCAACCAGCCGCCTGTGATGCAGGTGGTGAATGATCAGAGCGTGAGTGAAACACAATCATTGAGCTTTTCTGTGCAGGCCGCTGATCCGGATGGAACCATTCCTTTATTGTCAGCTTCTCCTTTGCCAGCGGGCGCTGTTTTTACGGACCAGGGAGACGGCACAGGGATGTTTGACTGGACACCTGCTTTGGGCCAGGCTGGTCAGTATGCATTGACATTCACTGCTTCTGACAATGACAAGCAGGCCCAAAGACCGTGCACCATTTCTGTGTTTCCTTATGGAGACATAGACGGAGATGGTTTGCCGGATGAATGGGAAATGGCTTGGTTTGGTTCTTTGGCGGAAGACAGCACAGGAGATTATGACAATGACGGGGCTGTGAATCTGGCGGAATATGAGAGGAACACAAATCCGGTATCCGGCCGGCCGCCTTCTGCGCCTGTGGTTGTTTCGCCCATTGAGGGAGGCGCGGTCAATACTTTAACGCCTGTTTTGTCTGTAGGCCAAAGTATAGATGATGAGGCACAGCCCGTGCTTTATGATTTTGAGATTTATGAAGACGCTTCTTATTCAATGCTGGTGGCTTCCCAAACCAATGTGGCAGAGATACAAGGCACAGCGTCCTGGGAACCGGCCGTCGGTTTGAAGGACAAAACCCGGTATCATTGGCGTGCGCGCGCCACAGACGGCGGGGAATACGGTTTTTGGACCTATGCGGACTTTTTTGTGAATGCAGACAACAGCGCCTCCCCCGGCATAAAGGCATTTTATCCCGCGGACAGCGCAGAAGTGAACGCATTGACCCTGGCGCTTGAAGCTGTGACAGCGCAGGATCCGGCTCATGCGCCTTTGGTTTATTCGTTTGCTTTGTATGAAGATGAGGCTTTGTCTGTTTTGATGTCTTCAGGGCCGGCAATATTGTCCGGACCCAATGGGATTGTTCAATGGTCTGTGCCTGTGACGCTCGCGGATCACACGGCTTATTATTGGCAGGTCACAGGAACAGACAGCCGACAGAATATTTATTTGTCTGATGCATTTTCATTCACAGTGAACACAAGCGCGCCCAATCAGGCGCCGTCTGTGCCTGTGTGCAAATATCCCGGAGACAAAACCTGGCAGGAAACATTAAGGCCGGTTTTGTCTGTGCATGAAGTGCAGGATCCGGACAAGGATGCCATTGTGTATGTGTTTGAGATCAGCGTGTCATCTGATATGGCTGGTGTGATTTCCTCCATTGAAACAGAGAACACTTCTTGGCATGTGGACCCGGATTTGGCTGACACAGACTGGTATTATTGGCGCGTCAAAGCCAGAGACAGCCATGGGCTGGAAAGCGGATGGAGCGCTGTGTCATGTTTTTATGTGCGGGATGATGCACAGGATATGGCGCCGGCACTGTCTTTTGTGGAACCTTCTGCGCCTGTGTTTGCCGGCACAGACCGGGTTGAGCTGAAATGGCAGGACACAGATCCTGACAGTGCTGCCATGATTTCTCTTTATTATGACACAGACGCTGCAGGCGCCGACGGTGTGCTTATGGCGCACGGGATTCAGGAAGATGCAGACGGGTTTTATGATTTATTTGACTGGGACATAACAGCTGTTGATGAGGGCACATACTATATTTATGCAGTGATCACGGATGAATCATCTGAGGTGGTTGTGTACGCGGATCATCCGGTGACAATAGACCGGACCGCGCCAGTGGTGGTGCCTGATCCTTTGGGCGGGATTTATTTGGATGCTGTGGATGTTTCGCTGTTTTCCGGTGAGCCCGGTGTGATTCATTACACGCTGGACGGGACAATGCCGGATGAGTCTTCCCCTGTTTATGAAACACCTTTGCCCGTTGAGGAAACAACTGTTTTGTCATTTTATGCCCAAGACTTGGCAGGCAATGCGTCATCCGTTATCAGCGAGGAATTTATTGTTCTGGATGAATCAGACACGAATGTGCATCTCACTGACCTGCCGGATTGGTCCGCCGACAACACGCCTGCCTGGTCATGGTCGGCGCCGATGAGCGGGCCGCCTGTTTTGGGGTATGTGTACAGTTTGGACAATGGACCTGAGGTTTTCACCGCTGACACAGCATATGAGGCAGCGGCTTTGTCAGACGGCACGCATGTTTTCTCCGTTAAAGTCCGGTATGACGCAGATCCTCCTGTGCACGGTCATCCCAATCAGGATTCTTTTGGCATTGACACCACCCCGCCTGTGCTGTATCAAGTGGAACTGAATAATGGGTCCATGGGCACAGACAATGCGCAAATCAGTGTGGGGTTGTTGCATAACAATGACAACAATGCCAGCGGCATCACAGGTTTTGAAGCCCGGATAGACAATGGCGCCTTTTTGGTTTTTGACGGCCAATCCCTTGTTCTGCCCAACACACTTGGACCCCACACAGTGCAGGTGCGGCTCACAGATGCCATGGGGTTTGTGTCGGATCCGCAATCCGCCATGATTGTTTTGTCTCCCAAAGTGCATCAGGTGTCAGGGACATCATTCACAGGAGAACTGGCTGTGCTCAAAGATTTGCGCACCTCTTTGACGGCTGTGGCGCCTGTGTCCAATGAGGATTTTGTGTTTCACAATATCCCGTCAGGCTTATACGGGTTGTATGTTCAAAACAATACCTCCGCCAGACCGTATCAGGGCCGGATCAGTCTGATGCAAGGCCGGCCTTTTCATGCCGGCGCGATTGAGCCGGGCGCATTGTCCGGCAGTGTCACAGGCTTGGTGAATCCGGGTCTGTCAGAGGTAAAAGTCTCAGCCGGCCTGAACCTGGGCCAGGGCGCGTTTTTTGAGATAGCGCGCACGCGCACTTTGACAAACGGTTCTTACAGTCTGGCAGGATTGCATCCCGGACAATATTTATTAAAAGTTCAGCCGGATCCTGTCACAGGCTATGGCCAAACATGGCGGATGATAGACATTTCAACAACATCTGTTGTTCAGGCGGATTTTGATTTGCCCGCGGCTGTGCGCGTGAGCGGACTGTGCACGCACGCGGATGTGTTTTTAAAAGCCATGAGCCCTGCCGGGGTTTTTGCGCGGTTCTGGGTGCAAAACACAGGACAATATGAAGTGGGCTTGTCTTCAGGCATGCATTCTTTATTCGGCCGCACAAGCGCTTTCAGACTGGACCCGGTTGCGGTCACAGTGGGCGAAGCGCCTGTTGTGCAGGACCTGGCCCTGGCGCCTGTAACAGCGGCAGACCAGGGACATTTGGCTGGCAGCGCTTTGATTCTGGAACAAGACAAAGAACAAGGCATCAACAAATCATTCCGGGTCAGTGGTTTTTCAGCGGGAGATCCGGACACCCTGGTTCCCCTGGTCATTCCGGCTTCACAAGAAATCATGCACGTGTCCACCGGTTCATTTTCTCTGTTTTCTCATGTGCCTGCACAAGACAGGCTTTTGTGTGTGCTGTCTGATGATCAGAAAAAAGACATTCATGCTGTGAATATAGCGCCTTATACGGAATCCAATCACACGGATTTTGTGGTCACAGGCCCTGGCGCCAAAATACAAGGCCGCGTGGCCGCGCATGACAGCCGGGATGTTCAAAATTCCGTGGTGATTCTTTTGAATGAAGCCGGCCGGGTACTGGGGATGTGTGAAGGCGCCAGCCATGAATACTTTTTCAAAAACATTGGCGCAGGCCAGACATATACGCTCAGGGCCATTGATCCTGTGACCGGCCATATGGGTGAAATAGGTCCTTTGACTTTGCAGGAAGGGGATGATCTGACCGGACAAGACATTGTGGTGCACCCCCCGGTCCCTGTGATATCCATCACCGGCATTGCCGGAGACAATGAAGAGCTCGGGGTCCTGGAATATTGGAATGACAAGCCAATGGTTGTGTCCTTTGACGTGGAGGCCATGAGCGGGGTTGAGTTGTCATGCAATATAGGTGATCTGGATGCTGACAACAAAACCGTGACCATTCCGGCAGGCACGCAATGGGGAGACACAACCGTCACTGTCACAGCCCAGTACCCCGGCGGCAGCGCTGCCACAGCCTCTGTTGAGATTCATTTTGTTGTGCGTCTTCCCGGATGCAATCTCCGGATCATTCCCCGGACTCTTTTTGTTTTCCCCTGGGTGCGTTTTGCGGCATTTGTGCGTTTGCCGTCCTTGTATGATGTGGAAAACATTTCATGGGTCACATGCGACGGCGCCCCGGCTGTGCGCGCAAGAATCTCGCGGCGCTGCAATCGCGCTGTTTTCATTTTTCGGGTGTCAGATATCACGGAACTGCCCATTGACAAACATTTTGTGCTCAGGGGCGCTGTTGAACACAACGGCAAAACCGTGATTTTCCAAGGCTCGGATGATATTCGCAGGGTCATTAAATGGTGGTAATAATTCAACCGTTTTAATTTGACGAATTGCAGCTTGCCGATTTATCGGCGCCTTTAAGGTTTTTACCAATAATAAGAAAAGGCCATTATGCTAAAAAAACTATTCATCTCCATAGCCATAACAGCCCTGATTATTCCTGTTGCCAGGGCTGCCACTGATGTCAGCGGCACGATTTCCCAAAACACCAGCTGGACCCTGTCCGGGAGTCCGTATATTGTCACAGGGGATGTGACTGTCAATTCCGGCGCGATTTTGTCAATTGAACCGGGCGTAGTTGTAAAATTTAATGCCGGGCTCAAACTCAATGTGCAATCCGGGGCTTTGCGCGCCATTGGCGCTGACGCACAGCCCATTATATTCACTTCTATTAAAGACGATGCTTCTGATGGTCATGACTCAAACGGAGACGGCGCTGCCACATCGCCGGCGCCCGGCGACTGGGACCGTGTTTATTTTCAGGACGGCACTCTGGATGACAGCGCTGTGCTGGATCATGTGGCGGTCCGGTACGGCAATGGCGCCAGATTATATTCCAGCCGTCCGGCTTTTCATCATCTTGCCTTTGAAAACAACAACCAGGCTGTGATTTATATGACAGCTGATTCTATGATTCGAGGCGGACAAAACATTTCTGCCGTGAGCAATGCCGTCAACGGGGTGGCTGTTTATGGTCCCCTCACAGGGTCTAATGAATGGAAACGCCTGTCAATTCCCTATGTGATTTTGCACGGGTACCAGGTGACATTGAACAACAACAGCCATCTGACCATAGAACCCGGCGTGGTGGTCAAGCTGAGACGAAATGACAACAAATATTCCATCAC